>DAOORH010000257.1:0-5273 GCA_035389145.1 Cellvibrio sp. | reverse complement strand
GATGCCCATGCACCGAGTTGGCTATCGCGTGGGCGCGTTACAAAATATTTTAAAACTTCCGCCGTAGAAAGTTGCTCAGCTACGCCGCAGACTTTGACTTGGCGCTCTAAAAAATACCACGGAAAATGCAAACTGATTTTGGGGTTTTGCTTTAAGTCTTGCGCTTTGTGGCTATTGAGGTTGGTGAAAAATACAAAACCGCGATCATCCAATTGTTTGAGCAATACAATTCGCTGCGATGGCTGACCGCTAGCATCCACAGTTGCAATAGTCATTGCATTGGGATCGGGTAGTTGTGCATCAACCGTTTGTTGCATCCAGCGGTTAAATTGCTCAATGGGATTCTCATGTAAATCCTCGCGCTCTAAACCACCTTTGGTGTATTCCTTGCGCAGACTTGCTAAATCGAGTGACATCTTTCTACCTCATAAAAATCAATCTGTTAATCACGCAACACTATTACGGTACCAATAGCGCAATAGACCATAGGTAACTAACAAACAGCAAATAGCGCTGATAAGTGCGTGTTGCCAAGCACCGACATAAAGTGCATTGGCAATGCTGGCTTGCCCCAAGGCAGCCCCCACTCCACTCATCGCAATTAACACCCCCAATTGTTGTCGGCGAATTAATTCAATACTTAGGACCAAGCTGAACACAAATAAACATTGTCTTAACAACGCTGCAGCCTGCTCATCGGCAGCAAGCACAGTCGCCGCGCTTAACACCAACAAGAGCGCTGCGCACAAAATTATTTTAAAACGGCTTTGCAAAAAGCGTACAGCGCCTATGGTTAAAATAATCATGATGATGATTTTTAAAAATGCTTTAAGCCCATTAAAAATCACCGTTAGCCAAGGGATATAGGTTGACCAATCTGCTGCGAAAATTGGGGGCGTCTCTTTGGTGGGAAACAACAAACTAACCGCCGCATACAAACCCGCCAAGAGAACCGCTAAAACAGTACCTGCAATTAGATCTGTTCTAACACTTGCATTAGCCAAAGGACGTTCAGCATGAATAGCTTGCGCCATAAACAATACAAAAACACCAAGCGCACCTGCACCTAATAACTTGCCGCCCAAACTCATCCACAATTGTAAATTCCAGCCCATGGTTGGTTTAAAACCGCTAAAAGCGCCATCGAACCATAAAATACCCACCACGAGATTTGCGCTTACGCAGAGAGCGATCCACGGTAGCGCAATGCGCATATTAATTTTGCGGCCGGTATGTTTGCGGAAAAAAGTGCTTAGCGCTAAACCCACTAAGATCAACACGGCTAAACCAGTTGCTATGTTAAATGGCATTTTTTTTGAGTTTTTTTCAGCTTCTGCGCGCGACCATTTATCTGGCACATCAATTGTCCGCAGCGCGCCAGTCACCTCATCGCCACTCAAGGTTATACGAATAATGGCTTGGCCATCTTTTTGATTGAAGGCAGTTTTGTCGATGTACTTAACTACCCAATCACTACGCGCGGGCCGCACAGTTTCTTCAACGGATTTTTCCTCTAACTGGTTCGTATCGCTCCATTGCTTCGCCACAATCCAACTCAATGCCTTAGCAGTAGCTTGTTCGCGGCTAAGCTTGGCACCCGAACGACCTTCTGGCAGCGTATGAACTAATTCATGGAGACTGCCGTCAGCCTCTAGATAAGCACTCCATTCTTCGGCGCGTTCCTCTACGGGGCCATCGAATTTGCGCCAGGTCACTTGCCAGAGCGGCTTATCCAAATAGCGCCCCAACAGCCCCTCAAAAGTTGGCTTATCGGTTTCGCGCCACACAAAATCCATGGGCTGACGCCAGCCGCTATGGGTCATAACCGTTGAGTGCCACTCACCCTCAAGCTTGGCGCCATGCTTGGCCAACTCGGCTGCTGCCATTGCCTTAGCTTGAGCGCGATCAATAGTGTATTGCGGCCAATTGACTTCCGGCGGCTTGCGCCAAGCCATAACGATAGCGATAACCGCAATAATCACCAACGGAAGCCAGAGCTTGATGCTGAGCGATAGCGGTTTTACCGATAGGCTTTCGTTCACACTAGAAGACTCTGAATGAGGAGACTCTGTAGAAACATGCTCGTCATCGATCACATTGGCGGGAACACCATTGCGCCATTCATCCGCCAGAGGCAGTGCTGCACCTGACTTATAGCGCGCCCACAGCAGTATCAACAGCGGTGCCATACCTACCAGCACCACTAAAAGCTTGTCGATCAACAGGCTGGGATCATTGGATGAGAAGATCGGCAGGCTCATAAGCACAAGGTCGTAGAGAAAGTGCGTAAGCATCCCTACCACCAAGCCAAACCGGAGATAAACCAAGCCGAATGCAATAGCTGGGATAAACAACTCCACTAAGCGACTATAGCCGGGCAAGTTCGCGTAATTTGCGTGTGCGCCACCGAATATCAGCGCTTGCAACACCAAGGTCACCAGAATCAGCGGCGTGCGGATACCAAAGTGCTTGCCGATAATTGCCGCTAAGGCGAGGGGTACAGCGCGGAACAAGCACTCTTCCCAAGTACCGGCTTGCAACGCCTGAAAGATTGGCCCTAAGGCTGGGCGCAAGCTAGCGAGAATATTGGGGTCGGTTAGGGTATCTGTAGGTGACCACCAGCCAAAGTCTCTACTAATCAGTTGAAAGACCATAGCATAGAGCAAGAAAAAGCCTGCCCAGCCGTAAGCACCTAAAACTCGCCCCATAGCCTCTGGCGATGTTGCTACTGGCTTACGAAAAAAATCAAATAACCGTGGGTGATGAGCAAAGGCCATACGCGATAGGCCTTCACCCACACAAAAAATTAAGGCAAGTACCAAGGTATAACCCACCAACACCATTCCTGCACCAGCCACTTGCTGTAGCAAGAAGTTATTGGCTGAATCTGTGGTGGCGTAACCCATCCAGCTCATCGGCAAGTTGCTGATAACACTCGCTGCAAGGCCAGTCGCCACTGTAGCAGCGAGCAAGAACGCAGGCTTCCAGCGCAGTTGATGGCGCCTGTGCAACCAAATACCTCCGCCCACTAATCCACCCAAAACGAGTAAACCGAACATTACATAATTGGCAACTTGGCTGATCTGATTATTGACCGCGCGCATTTCCTCGAAGCGCTGATCAAAAGCTTCAGGGATATGGCATAGAGTATCTACACCTACCAACTTATCGCCCGCGACTTTGAGCACTAAGCGAAAACGTGCCTCAACTAATTTGAGCGATTCATGCTCGTAGGTAAAACTGTAATCCGTACGCCCTGTGGTTTGGCGACGCACGACTGATTCAAAAGGCTTGTAAGCATTGAAGCGCTCGCCTAAAAACTCGCGCGCACCTCGCTCTGCAATCTCGCGAGCAGCTGCTTCGTCCAAGGCGACACCCGGCTCTTGATCGGGAATCGTCAACCAAAATGATAGCGGCACGCCCTTGGAGCTAAAGGTGCTGGTCAACTCTTTCTCTTGGCTTTCGGCAAAGCTGCGCACTTTCCAGTAATGCGCCATGGCATCTACATTATTAACCAGTGCTTGGTAAGCCTTTGCGCCACCGCCCTCTAACTCCATATAGTTTTGCAGACCGCGGTTACTGATAAATACCGCAGCGCCGCGCTCGGTTTTGAGATCGGGAAATTGCTTTTGCTGAAATTGCGCAGCAGCAGCTACTGCCTCTGCGCGCGAAAATTCGATATCAACTTTTAGCATGGGTATGCTGTTAAACATCAACTGAAATGCTGCCAAGGTAGCGATTAAAGCGGCAGCCAAATAGAGTACCCAAAAACGGCGCGATTGCAGAGTTACAACACTCATATTCCTTAATCCTTACAAGATAAACCCGCTCCGCAAGCCATGCACTTGAGAGCAGTCAGGTTATTGTTATGAATTTTTTGGGTATGTTAAAAGCCAAAAAAGCGCTGAAAGTATTCAGCCTTAGGAATGCTATAGATATTGAACAGGAAGATAAAGATTTTACGGCGAGAACGGAAAATCGACAATCACGATGGTTGAACTGAAGCGTTTACAGCAGTGTGTTTAGCGGATCACCTGCCAACGTTGTTAACGCGGTTTAATTCATCGTTAATTACCTTATATTTACATTGAGTTGTGTGGCGAAGAGTACAAACATATCCTAGGCAAAGGATTATAATGAGCAAATCAATCATTCTATTTTGCCTAATAGCTTTTACAACTAATATTTTTAGGGGATTCAAGCAAACCAAGCAAAATCTTTAGGCGCAATAGCAACTAAGAGCTAAACTAGTTAGAAGGAAATGTAATTTTATACGCCAGCTTGCTTATAGCAAATCCACCTGCAGCTAATTGGCGTAGATACAACAAGGCATGCGCCTTAGCTCACAAATTGGGTGTTACTAATCACGTATGAAAGCTTCTGAATTCGTTGTAGGCATTATCCTCGCTGGCGGCCTTGCCCGTCGCATGGGCGGTGGTGACAAGTGTTTGCTGCCGCTTGCAGGTAAAACCCTCTTACAGCGCACCATCGACCGCGCTCAACCCCAAGTAGAGCAACTTCTGCTCAATGCTAACGGCAACAGCCTGCGTTTTGCGCGAACTCGTTTACCCGTAGTGCCCGATGTATACCCCAATAATTTAGGCCCCTTGGCAGGCATTCACGCCGGCTTTACGTGGATGCTAGCTAAAGCTCCAAAAGCAGAGTGGCTGGTAAGTTTCGCCTCTGACACCCCGTTTCTTCCTGCTGATTTTGTTGAAAATTTGGTTTCTGCTGCGCAGTCCTCAGGTAGCAAGTTGGTGGTAGCGATCTCCAAATCGCGAGTTCACCCCGTATTTGCGCTTTGGCATATCTCGCTAAAAGAACAGATTGAAGCCCAACTCGATAGCGGCGAAGTGCCTCGCCTGCAAGAATGGATGACCGCGCAAAACCCCACACAAGTGGATTTTAATGCGGATGCCTACGACCCATTTTTCAATATCAATACGCCGCAAGATTTGTATGCCGCTGAACCAATGTCTGCCCTAGTAAAATAATCACATCTCGATAGCTATCTCACCCACACCACAAATAACTTAATGTTATTCTCTGGGCTTCATGACCTTGGAGCTTGTTATGTTTTTATGGCGACCACTTTGCCTAGTGCAATTTTTTTGTCTTCTCGCGGTATTTATGTACTTGAGTTTGACACCCAGCCCTGAAAATTCAGTGCCCATGTTTAACGATAAATTAATGCACTTCACCGGCTATTTTATTGCCGGCGGTTCCATTAGCTTTGCATTCCCTTTATGGAAACTATGGCAGCGCGCCAGTTT
>DAOORH010000256.1:0-5274 GCA_035389145.1 Cellvibrio sp. | reverse complement strand
AAACGCGCGCATTTTTTAACAAAGCGTTTTGATCGCATTGGCAATTACAAATTACATTACCAATCGCTCTGCGCTATGGATCATGCGGATTACAAAAAGCCGGGGCAATACAGCTACGAACAATTATTTTCAGTGGCACGCCAACTGCGCTTAAGCCGCGCAGAGGCGGTAGAAATTTATCGCCGCATGGTATTTAACATAATGGCGCGCAACCACGACGACCACACCAAAAATACTGGATTTTTATTGGCTGGCCCACGTGAGCAATGGCAACTCGCACCCGCGTTTGATATTGCCTACAGCTACAAACCCGGCTCACCTTGGGTAAATTCACACCAAATAAGCTTGAATGGGAAACGCGATAATTTTGTGCGTGATGATTTAATGCAAGCTGCCAGTTTAATTAGCAATTTCAAAAAAGAAGCCAAACAGATTATTGAGCAGATTTTGAGTGTGGTTGACGCGTGGGATACTTATGCAACAACAGCAGAAGTGAATGATGAGTTCTCCCACACCATCAAGCAAAACCTACGCACCAATTTATAGCCAAATCACCCAAAAAAAATCACCAACAATGTTTACCAAAGCGATGCCTCTATGACACCCGCCGTTAAAGCCTTACAAAAAGCTAAAGTCGTTTTTAAAACCCACGAATACACGCACGACCCCGCTGCCGAATCCTATGGATTAGAAGCCGCAGAGAAAATGGGCGTGGATGCGGCGCGCGTATTTAAAACCTTGGTGGTTATGCTGGATTCAAAAGATTACGCCGTGGGTGTAATACCTGTGTCAGAAATGCTCAGCATGAAACAAATCGCGAAGGCTGCGGGCGCAAAAAAAGCCGCTATGGCAGACAAAAATGATGTTGAACGCATGAGCGGTTATGTATTGGGAGGCGTTAGCCCATTGGGGCAAAAGAAACGTTTAAAAACCTTTATTGATGAATCAGCACAAGCCTGTACCACCATGTTTGTCAGTGCTGGCCGCCGTGGTATGGAGGTTGAGCTGAGCCCACAAGATTTAAAAAATCAAACCAGCGCGCAGTTTGTGTCGCTCACGCAGGAATAGTTTTAACACCAAAAAAAATCGCGCATAACAAATGCTATGCGCGATTTAGGAAATGCTAAAAATTTACAACTACTTTTTTGCCTGCACCTGAATAGCACCGTCGGTTAACCCATCGGCAGATGCAGTCACTTTAATATTTCCAGCCTCGCCCGATTTCGCACGCACAATCACTAAACACAGACCATTAAATGCAGGGCGCTGTAGCGATTTAAAAGATACAAAGCTGGTTGAATCGCCATTGTCAGTAGCCACAATTTCGCCAGCCCCTTCCACCTTAAAATTCAATTGGTTTTTAGCGGTGGGTACCACGCGGCCATTTTTATCGACCACACTCACCGTAATAAAGGCTAAATCATTGCCGTCTGCAGCAATAACCTTGCGGTCAACATCCATTTTAATCCCAGCACTTTCGCTGGTAGTCTGCACTGTATTTTCTGCCCACTTAGCACCCGTTTTATAGGCTATGACTTTTAATTCACCGGGCTGATAAATTACATCATCCCAACGCAACCTATATTCATACTGCGCTTTTTTCTTACGCCCCAAGGATTTTTCATTCAAAAATAACTCTGCTTCATCGCCAGACGTAAACACATGTACTGGCGTCACTTTGCCAATGCGATCAGGCCAATTCCAATGCGGTAAAATATGCGCCATAGGCAAATCAGGGCGCCAATGCGCTTGGTATAAATAGAAGCGGTCTTTTTTAAAGCCCGCCAAATCAATGACACCAAAATAAGAACTGCGCGCAGAATAATACGGCGTAGGCTCACCAATATAATCCCAACCACTCCACACAAATCCACCCGCAACATAAGGGTGCTGTTCAAGCGAACCCAGAACTTTATCGGCAGATGAACCAAAAGGCGCGGTATACAACTCATAGCCACTGACTTGCGCCGTCACTGGGTCAGCGCCTACACCATCACTTACGGGCGCACTCGCTTCACTCGCCACGGGAAAGAAATACTCTCCACGCGAACTCACTGCCGCTGCATTTTCAGTACTCAATAGTAATTTATTCGGAAACTTTGTATGAAATGCTGGATACAGCGGCACTGTGCGAATACCTTTTAAGTGTGCATAGGCAGGCCCATTGCGAATCCCCTCGCCTTGATAATTCAAACTAATCGTATCCATAACCTCGGTAAGCGGCATATCAGGTTTTGCAAAATTCATTGCCGTAGCCGTTGGGCGAGTTGGATCTTCTTCTTTCGCGATGTCGTGCAAAACTTTGGCAATCGCTGCACCACTTTTATCGGTGTACTGCTCGCCCACTTCATTGCCAAGGCTCCACATAATTACCGACGGGTTATTGCGATCGCGGCGAATGAACGCGCGCGTATCTGGCTCGTGCCAATCGGGGAATATCAAATGAAAATCATGCGGAGTTTTCTTTCGCTCCCAGCTATCGAAAATTTCATTGATCACCAAAAATCCCATGCGATCCGTCAGCTCCAACAATTCTTTTGCTGGCGGGTTGTGCGCTAGACGAATGGCGTTTACACCCATATCACGCAATAACTCTAATTGACGTTCAGCAGCGCGCACGTTAAAGGCCGCACCCAGAGCACCGAGATCATGATGTTGGTTAGCACCTTGAATATAAATACGCTCGCCATTTACGAATACGCCCTTCTCGGCATCAAAACGCAACTCGCGAATACCAAATGGCGTTTTGTAACTATCTATTGCGGTATCGTCTTTATATAAAGTTGTCACCGCGACATAGCGATTGGGTGTTTGCGTAGGTGGCGGGCCCCATAATTTAGGGTTAGAAATCACGGCACTTTTATTCAAGACCGTATTTTTTCCCGCTGCCAAAGCGACAGAATCCATCGTCAATTTTGCAACAGCTTTACCTGTGGTTTTACCATCAGCACCCAAGGAAAATATTTCAGTAAATGCACGAATATTGGCAGGCGAATTGGATTTGTTATCCACTTGAATAGCGAGATGTATGGTGGCACTTTCTTTAGAAACTTGCGGCGTTGTTATATAGGTTCCGGATTGCGCAACATGCACCGGATTCGTTTTGGTTAACCACACATTGCGATACAAGCCACCACCCGGATACCAGCGCGATGAGTGATTTGGATTGTCTAAACGAATCGCCAATTGATTGATGCCGCCGGGTACAAGATGCGGCGTTAGATCCACTCGCCAAGAGGCATAACCGTAAGGCCAACTGCCCACTAATTTGCCATTGATCCACACAATTGCGTAAGACATAGCGCCATCGACACCAAGGAATATCGATTTGCCCGCATCGCTGAGGGGGATATCCAAACTACGGCGATACCACGCCACACCGTGGCTGGGTAAGCGGCCCATGCCACCGCCCACTTCGGGATTCTCGCCCGCAAAGAAAGGCCCCGCAATTGCCCAATCATGCGGCAGAGTTACGGCCTCCCATTTACTATCGTCAAAATTGGCCTGCACAAACGGAAAGTTACTGCCGGGATTCCCCTTGGGGCGCACATGGTGCTTAGTGGGATCTTTAATGAAATCATTCGCCGTTGGCAGCACCCAAGGCTTTAGCACGCCGTCTACAGTTGTGAGATGGTCGGCCTCCGTGGGCATAGTATCCGCGTCTTTACTGTCATCATTCTTAGTCACTATGGGGCGGATATCGTAGATAAGCTTGTCTGCCTGTTCCGCGCGCTCATATTTAAAGAAGCGCCAGCCGGTATCGAGCAACACACTCTCACGCAAACCAGAAGCAACTACATCTTTACCGCTTTGACCGCCAAACTCGCAACCAACCAATGCAAGTAACAACAAAGCAGGGACAGACATCTTGAAACCAAGACTTCTTATTGACTTCATATACAACCCTTTCTACTTAGACTTAGAACAACCAACCAACACCGAACCTAAGACACTAGTATACATAAGATAATAGATATAAATGATAGAAGAGGATCGCTTCTAGCCAGAAGCTTTTATACGATCGAGTTTAATAAAAGAGGAATTAAAAAAATGGATGCAAAGCAGCGAGAACAGTAACCCATTCAAGTTAAATGTAAAAATTTATCAAAGAAAACCAGATGGAGTGATAGAAAAATAATGGTGCCCGAGGCCGGACTTGAACCGGCACGACCAGAGGTCGACAGATTTTAAATCTGTTGTGTCTACCGATTTCACCACTCGGGCAGAGTGCTTTTACTTTCGGCAAGTAAAAGAATTGTGGAGGCGCGATCCGGAGTCGAACCGGACTAGCTGGATTTGCAATCCAGAGCATAACCGCTTTGCTATCGCGCCCTTTCGAGAGGGCGCAATTTTAGCGGAGTCGTTTTGAAAATCCTAGTGTTTTCTGATAGTTATAAGATTATTTTTGTGTTCATTGCCATTTGCGTGGCTAAAACCAACAATACGCTTATTTTTTGTCCGCACCCACCGAGAAGAAAGGTGACGCAGCGCGCAGGTAAATAACCATCGACCAAAGTGTGAGCGCGGCCGCACCCGCTAAAGCGATAAAGCCAATCTCCATCAGGAACCATTCTTGGCGATCCATCAACAAGACCAATATGGCGATCATCTGCAAAGTGGTTTTTATCTTGCCGATAAATGATACGGCAACGCTGGATCTTTGCCCTAGCTCTGCCATCCATTCACGCAGCGCAGAAATAACGATCTCGCGCCCTACAATCACCGCAGCCGCAGCAACAAACCACGCGGAATCATGATGAATTGAAACGAGTAGAAGTAAGGAGATTGCCACCATAAGCTTATCGGCAACGGGGTCAAGAAAGGCGCCAAAGGCAGTGCTTTGATCGTATTTGCGGGCAACGTATCCGTCTAGCCAATCAGTAATGGCTGCAACAGCAAAGATCACCGCGCAGGCTAAATGCGCCCAAGGAACTGGCAAATAAAAGATCACAACAAACAATGGAATTAAAATAATTCGCAAAAGTGTTAGCTGATTAGCAAAAGTCATAACCAGTATTTCTCGACCAGAAGCATAAGCAAGAACAGAGGCTGGCCCTAGGCCAAACATCAAATGAAGGCACGATAATACACTATCGATTAATCATTATGGAAAAATGCATAAATTTCTTCTGCCAAATGCTGATTTATGCCACTGACTTTCATTAAATCATTTGCGCTGGCCTTTTGTATTTCTTGGATTCCGCCAAAATGACGCAGCAATTCCCGCCGACGCACAGCACCCACGCCCGGAATATCTTCTAACGTGGATGTTTT
>DAOORH010000255.1:0-5276 GCA_035389145.1 Cellvibrio sp. | reverse complement strand
CTATAGCCCGCGTCTTTAGACTTGCGCCCCAACACCATAAAGAAAGCGAGCTAAGCTTGCTTCTCAGGCACCCATTCCGCGCTTCCATATAAGAGAACACCATGCCAGATGTGCTACCGCCCGATTCCGTCGGGATTGTCACACCGCAGACCCTGCACTTTAGCGAGCCACTCCTGTTGGCTTGCGGTAAAACCCTGAACGACTATCAGCTCGTCTACGAAACCTATGGCCAACTCAACGCCAACAAAAGCAACGCCGTACTGATTTGCCACGCGCTCTCTGGCCATCATCACGCTGCTGGCTACCACAGCATGAGCGATAAACGCCCCGGCTGGTGGGATTCGTACATCGGCCCGGGTAAACCTATAGATACCAACAAATTCTTTGTCGTCAGCCTAAATAACCTTGGCGGCTGCCACGGCTCCACTGGGCCCAGCAGTATCAACCCCGAAACTGGAAAACCTTGGGGGCCAGATTTCCCCAAGCTGCGTGTGCGCGATTGGGTACACAGCCAAGCGCGCTTGGCCGATAAGCTCGGCATAGATGTGTGGGCAGCAGTGATCGGCGGCAGTCTCGGCGGCATGCAAGCCATGCGCTGGACGTTGGAATATCCCGAACGTGTGCGCCACTGCGCGGTTATCGCTTCAGCGCTAAAGCTCAGCGCACAAAATATCGCCTTTAATGAAACGGCGCGCCAAGCGATTATCAGCGACCCGAATTTTCTCGATGGCCGCTACCAAGAGCACAACACGGTGCCGCGCCACGGTTTAGGCGTTGCGCGCATGATCGGCCACATCACCTATTTGTCGGATTACGACATGGGCGAAAAGTTTGGCCGCGATTTACGCAGCGGCAGTTTTGATATTGGCAGCGACGAAGAAGTTGAATTCCAAATTGAAAGCTATCTGCGCTATCAAGGTGGCAACTTCGCGAAACAATTTGATGCCAACAGTTATTTATTGATTACCAAAGCGCTCGACTATTTTGATTTAGGCCGCGAATACGGCGACGACCCTATAGCCGCTTTCAAATTGGCGCAGGCAAAATTTTTAGTGATTTCATTCAGCACCGATTGGCGCTTTGCACCTGAGCGCTCACACGAAATTGTGAGCGCATTAATTGGCGCCAACAAAGCCGTCACCTACGCCGAAATTGAATCCAAATCCGGCCACGATGCCTTCCTCTTACCCGATGAACGCTACCAACAAGTTTTTGGGCGCTATCTTGCCGGCATCGCAACTGAGTAAATGAAATGCGTATCGACTTAAACGAAATTCAACACTGGATTAAACAAGGCAGCCGCATTCTCGATTTAGGTTGCGGCGATGGCACGCTGTTAAAGTTTTTGCACGACAACAAACAAACCCAAGGTTACGGCTTAGAGATTGATGCCGAGCAAATTAATATTTGCATCGATAAACGTTTGAACGTAATCGAACAAAACCTAGATCGCGGCCTCGGCAATTTTGCGGACAATAGTTTTGATACTGTACTTATGACTCAAGCGCTACAAACACTCCACTTCCCACACAAAGTGTTAGATGAAATGTTGCGCGTAGGCAAAGAATGCATAGTCACCTTCCCCAACTTCGGCCACTGGAAAGCGCGCTACCAACTTGCCACCCACGGCCGTATGCCGGTTTCCGATTTACTACCCTTTGAGTGGTACGACACTCCCAACATTCACTTTTGTACTTTTAAAGATTTTGAAGTTTTGTGCCGCGAAAAAAATATTAAAGTGATCCACCGCCAAGTAGTGAACGAACAATCTGGGCAACTCTTAAAAGATGTAATGCCAAACCTGTTTGGCGAAACAGCGATTTATCATTTGAGTAAGTAGACATCTAATAATAGGGAGTTGATTTATGGGATCTAAATTACTTTTGGTTGATTTTGAAAATGTTCAACAACTAAACCTTATAAAACTCGACCCCTCATTCAATATTGCGATCTACGTGGGCGCATCACAAAAAAGCGTACCCATAGAATTAGTAACGGCAGCTCAAGGCTTGGGCACTCGCGTTGAATGGTTTCGTGTGGATGGAAACGGAAGTAACGCATTAGATTTCTATATAGCATGTCATATTGGACGCACAATAGAAAAAAGCCCCGAGACAGAATGCGTGGTGCTATCCAAAGACAAGGGGTTTGACCCATTAATTAAACACCTAAATAAAAACAAGTTTAAGTGCAAACGCATTAACAGCCAAATTGAGCTAGAGCCCGAATCCAAAACCTCTTCCAACGAAGAACCAAACTATAAACGCGTAGTGGATTTACTCAGCAAATCAGAAAAAAAGAGTCGCCCAAGAAAAAGAGCGACTTTAATGAAACATATTGCTGCGATGTTTCAAAATAAACTTACGTCTAAAGAAGTAGAAAGAATTACTGATATCTTGTTTATCAACAAGAAAATTTCCGAAAGTAATGGAACTATAAATTATGATTTTTAAAATTTAGCCCTCCCCAAAAGGACGCCCCATGAAAAACCTAATGTCTTTTGTATTTGCACTTTCTCTATCTATCCCGGCATTCGCTCAAATCGACCAACCCAAAGAAATTCAAACCTCAAAAACGTTTGGCGTCTACACGGTTCACTACAACGTCTTCAACAGCAAAATGGTTCCTGCACAGATTGCTGAAATCCACAAACTCACACGCAGCAAAGATATTGCCTTGGTGAATATCAGCCTCACAAAAACGGAAAACGGTGTTGCGAGTTTAGGCTTGCCTGCAAAAATTTCCGTAAAAGCCATTAACCTAATGCAACAAACCAAAGCGCTTGAGTTTAAAGAAATCAAAGAAGCGGATAATGGCGCAAATGCGACTTATTATTTAGCGCCTTACCGTCACACCAATGAAGAAGATATTCGGTTTGAAGTAAGTGTGGTGCCGGAGGGGGAGACTAAACCTTTGACGGTTAGTTTTACGCGGAGATTGTTTACGGAGAATTGAGTTTGTAATCTGATTTATTCGATACACAATAAGGTTTAATAGGAAAAGCAAAAGATACGCTTTCACAAAGAGAACAATATGGAACTACCCAAGTTTAATGAAACCTTCTTACCCATTCTTCAGATTCTAAGTAATGGCGAAACCATTACTGGTCGAGAACTCGTGCAATTAGTTGAGCAGAAATTCTATTCTCACTTGCCGGAAGAACTGCTTAGCCAAACAACAAAAAGTGGGGATAGGTTAATTGAAAATAGAATTGCATGGGGTAAGTCCTATCTTAAAAAGGGTGGCTTGGTTCATTACCCACAGAGGGGACACGTGCAAATCACCAGCAAAGGAAAAGAAGCTAAGCCCGAGAGTTTGTCCTTAGAGCAGGTTCAATCCAACGTAATTTCCTTTTATGAACCAGAAAGCAGCACATCAGTGCGGAACGAAGAAATTAGCACTTCAAGCCCACAGGATTTGATAGATAGCGGCATTGAGCAAATTGAACGCAGTGTTAAAAGTGAGCTTCTTGAAAGACTCAAAGCTGTAGACCCATACTCATTTGAAAAGATTATTTTGATACTACTAAAGAAAATGGGGTACGGTGACTTTATAGAAACATCAAAGTCTAGAGATGGCGGCATTGACGGTATTATTAATGAAGATCAACTCGGCCTTGAAAAAATCTATATTCAGGCAAAGCGGTATAGTGAGAATAAAGTCCGAGAAACGGACATTAGAAATTTTATCGGCGCAATGAGTGGCGATACAAGAAAAGGAATTTTTGTAACAACGTCAAACTTTGACGAAAATGCGAAAAAGAAAGCAAGGGAAGCTCATCATACAATTATTTTGGTGGACGGAATCAGACTAGTTGAACTTATGCACAAGTATAATGTGGGCGTACAAGTCAAAAGCTACTATGAAGTAAAAATTCTAGACAACGATTTCTTTGAAAGTGAAGATTTGTAGTTATCGCTTGAAGACAAGAGCTGGATCCCCGCTGCGCGAGGATGACGACATCCTATTAAAAATTTTATACCATTAAAACGAAAAATTAAAAAATAGCGAAAGGCATAACAATTATCGCACAAGATCGTCAGGAGAACTTAGATGCCACTTAAGAAGGTCAGCTTAATTGCAATTCCATTTTTATTATTTGCTGCATGGCATTATTCTCCAGATAAACCTTACGATAAAAAAGCTGATGAGAATCAACCCGTACAAATAACATCAGTTAATCAAAAAAGTAGGGCATCCGACAGCAAGTTCTCCGCCTCGTCCAGCCTTGGATCAAACTCCTCAACCAATAATATTTCAGCGCAAGCGGAGGTTAAACCATTATTAAATGATGACCCTTTAAATACGTATATATCGGCTACCAACAACGCAGCCTCACTTGCTGATAAAATTAAAAGTGACCCTACCTTCAATGTAAGCAAAGCTGCTCAAACCGTATATGACAGCGAACCCTATGTTGCAGAATGGGCCGATACCCGAATACAAAAGCTACAAGACACTTTTTCAAACACTCCAGAATTACAAAACCTCAACTTGAAATCTATTGATTGCAAATCAAAATTTTGTCAAATACAAATTTTTTATAAAGATAAAAGTGAGCTTGGGCCTGTAGTTCAACAGCTCGCTATGTCGTCTATAAATGGAAATCTGAAGGGGTTATTTATACCATCTGCCCAAATAGTTTATTCAGAAGATGATATAACCGGAATTATTTATTTTGGCGATGACAGAAATGCAAAACTCTATTGAGGAATTTGAAAATGAAAAACCTCAGAGGCGGCTGCCTCTGCGGCGCAGTGCGTTACGAAGCAAACACAAAACCCCTAATGACCCGTGCTTGCTGGTGCCGTACTTGCCAATATTTTCGAAGCGCACTCTAGCCCCTCCCCGCTTTTCAAGGGGGAGGTTGGGAGGGGGTTAAGCTTTTAAGAAGGAATTTAACAACACAGGGAGTTTCAATAAACCAAGAATCTGACAAAATTTTTAACCAAAAAAATCAAAAAACCACGCGACAAAGTTTACGCAATTCAGTGTCCGTAGTTGAACGAATACTCTGGTCAAAAATCCGCAACCAACAATTAGGTGTAAAATTTCGCCGGCAACATGGTATTGGAAACTACGTTGTAGATTTTTATTGCCCTGAATTTCAATTGGTAATAGAGCTGGATGGCGACAGCCATTATCTCCAAGGCGCACAGGAATACGATTATATTCGTGATGAATTTATGAAATTGCAGGGTTTGCGAATATTGCGATTCACTAATATTGAGGTAGTGAACAATCTTGATGAAGTTGTGCTGGCAATAAGTGCTGCT
>DAOORH010000254.1:2848-5287 GCA_035389145.1 Cellvibrio sp. | reverse complement strand
CACTGTGGCTGCGGCAGTGGGTAGTGTAGATAACCAAGATTACATTAAAAGTGAACGTAAATATTTACGTACCATGCTACAGCCTTTTACCTATCGCCAATATATTGATTTCAGTGCAATAGAATCCCTGCGCGAAATGAAAGGTTTAATCGCTCGCCAAGTGCAACGCAAAGGCATGAGTTTGGATGTGAAGTTGGGCGAGGGCGGTATTCGTGAAGTTGAATTTGTGGTGCAAGTATTTCAATTAATTCGCGGCGGGCGTGAGGCGCGTTTGCGTCAGCGCCAAGTGCTAAAACTCTTACCTATTTTGGAAGAGGAAAATTATTTACCAGCGGGCGCAGGCAGCGCACTCGCTGAAGCCTATGAATTTTTACGCAATACTGAGCATGCAATTCAAGGCTATCAAGATCGCCAAACCCAAGCGCTCCCCACCGATGAGTTGGGTCAATTGCGTTTGGCGTGGGCCATGCGTTTTGAAAATTGGGATGCGTTTTTTTCAGCCCTAACCACCTATCGCAAGCGCGTAAATCACGAATTTAAAGCAGTCATCGCTGACCCCGAAAATAAAGAGGTAGTCGATTCCGATGTGCTGCAAGTCTGGCGTGGCTTGTGGGAGGCGAGCATTCAATCGGGCGCTATAAGCGCGGAGGATGCACAGCAACTATTAAATGGTCAGCAGTTAGAAAATCCTGAAGACTTACTAAAGTTGTTGCACGATTTGCGTGAAAATCGCTCGGTGGTAAATATGCAGGCGAGTAGCCGCAGCCGCTTGGACGATTTTGTACCGCGTTTGCTGATGATGATTTGCGAACACGCCGAGCGCGGCGAATTAATGATTCCGTATGTGGACACATTTAAACGCATTATGCCGTTGGTGGAATCTATCGCACGTCGCAGTGCCTATTTGGTGCTGTTGGTAGAAAATCCCATAGCGCTGCATCAACTGGTAAAACTCTGTGCTGCCAGCCCAATGATTGCAGAGCAGCTCGCTAAATATCCTGCACTTTTGGATGAACTGCTTACGCCAGTGAATCTTTATTTCTCGCCCGATGATGATCATGAGCGCATTAAGGCTGGTCTTCGCGATGACTTGCGCCGTGAAATGTTGCGGCTGGAATGGGAGGATTTAGAAGGTCATATGGAAGTGCTGCGCTACTTCCGCGCAGCTCACGGTTTGCGCGTGGCGGCGGGCGAAGTGAGTGGTACTTTGCCGTTGATGAAGGTGAGCGATTACCTCACCTTTATTGCCGAAGTGATTTTAGAACATGTGCTGCAGTTGTCGTGGGAGCATTTAGTGGCTCGCCACGGTCGGCCGCGGCGTGCAGAGGGTGGTGCCGAAAATGGTGTAGATAGATCGCCAGATTTTGTTGTTGTTGGCTATGGCAAGTTGGGCGGTATAGAGCTTGGGCACGGTTCGGATTTGGATTTGGTGTTTATCCACAATGCTGATTCCAGTCTTTCCACGGAAGGCCTGGCGGATGGCAAGGGTGCCATCGACAACCTGACCTTTTATGCCCGCTTAGGTCAGCGCATTATCTTTATCCTCAATACCCAAACTGCTGCGGGCAAGTTGTATGAGGTAGATATGCGCCTGCGCCCATCGGGCAATTCTGGCATGTTGGTGTCAACACTTTCGGCGTTTGAGCGCTATCAACAAAAAGAAGCCTGGACTTGGGAGCATCAAGCTTTGGTTCGCGCTCGTGTCGTGGCGGGCTCTTTGGAATTGGCGGAAAAGTTTGATCAGGTGCGCATGGCGATTTTGCACCAACAACGGGATTTGCCTAAGTTGCGGCAAGAAGTTAGCGATATGCGCCATAAAATGCGCGATCAGTTGGGCAGTGAGGCCAAATCAAAGCGTGAAAACACCGCATTATTTAATTTGAAACAGGATGCCGGTGGTATCGTGGATATTGAATTTATGGTTCAATACGCGGCCTTGGCTTGGGCCTATCAGGCGCCCAAGATCGTCCAATACACGGATAACATTCGCATACTTGGATCTTTGGAAGAGGCCGGCTTACTCGATGCCACTTCCGTCGCCCAACTGATCGCCGCTTACAAAGCCTATCGATCCACCGGGCACCGCCTTGCGCTGCAACAACAAGAGGCGGTATTGGCTGGTGAAGGAGTCTTCGATGTCGAGCGGGAACAGGTCAGCCAACTTTGGCACCAGCTCATCGAAATCGAATAAATCCCAGCCTACCTTGATTAAAAACGTATTCGAGGCAGCTTATGCAAGGCAAAAATGTTTGAGAAAGCGGAGTTTATTGAAATAAATGAGCATTTCGAAAACATTTTTAACGCAGCAGAAGCAACGCAGATAGTTTTTATGCAGCAAAAATTTCGAGCTGTGGCACTCATCTTAAATTTGGGCGCGGCAGCCTTATCGACAACAGTTTTGATTTTTAGGAGTTGGCTATGTCTTTTGCCGATCGTGAT
>DAOORH010000254.1:0-2748 GCA_035389145.1 Cellvibrio sp. | reverse complement strand
TATCGACAACAGTTTTGATTTTTAGGAGTTGGCTATGTCTTTTGCCGATCGTGATGGCGTAATTTGGTTGGATGGTGAGTTAATTCAGTGGCGCGATGCCAAGGTTCATGTGTTAACCCACACCCTGCATTATGGTATGGGTGTATTTGAAGGCGTGCGTGCCTATAACAGCCCATCAATGGGTACCAGTATTTTCCGTTTGCAAGAGCATACTGATCGCTTGTTCCGCTCTGCGCATATCATGCGTATGAAGTTGCCCTTCGATAAAGAAATTATCAACAAAGCCCAAAAACAAGTGGTACGTGAAAACGGGTTGACCGAAGCTTATTTGCGCCCAATGGCATTTTACGGTTCAGAAGGTATGGGTTTGCGTGCGGATAACTTGAAGGCGCACATTATGGTCGCTGCTTGGAACTGGCCGTCTTATATGTCGCCCGAAGCGCGCGATATCGGCATTAAGGTTCGTACCTCAAGCTATACGCGCCACCACGTTAATATTTCTATGTGTAAGGCTAAGGCTAACGGCCACTACATCAACTCTTTATTAGCATTGCAAGAAGCCTTGGATTGCGGTTGTGAAGAGGCCTTGTTGTTGGATGCTGAAGGCTATGTTGCAGAAGGCAGTGGCGAGAACTTCTTCTTGGTGCGTGAAGGCATTATCTACACCCCAGAATTGACCTCTTGCTTAGACGGCATCACTCGCAACACCATTTTCCAATTGGCGGCAGATTGCGGTTACACCATTAAAGAAAAACGCATCACGCGCGATGAAGTTTATGTTGCCGATGAAGCTTTCTTTACCGGTACTGCGGCAGAAGTATTGCCTATTCGCGAATTAGACGGTCGTCAAATCGGCGAAGGTCGTCGCGGCCCAGTTACAACGCGCTTACAGGATTTGTACTTCAAGGCGGTACGCGGCGAATTGGCTGGCCACACGCAGTGGCTCTCGCCGGTGACCAAGTAATCCGTTACACCAAAGGAGCTTCGGCTCCTTTTTTGTTTTACTGTGTATGTCTTTTGAGTGGCGTTGTCAGTGGTGGGCTGTCATCACATTGGGGAGCGGGTCTATGTTCTTTAATAAGTTTGCAATCGCAAAAATCCCCGTGTTACTTATTTCGATTTTTGTATTTTTATTCGGCACGCTGGCGTTTATAGTTCCGAGTGGCTACACCTATGGCCCGCTATTATTAGTGTTGTTTGCACTTGGGTATCTTTTTGTTCGTCCTTATCCACAGTTAATATCGGCGGATAAATATGTGATAACTGCCCTACTGGTGTATTTTTTGGTAAGTGCAGTTACTAATGTTGCGCATCATTTATCGTCTAGACATTACGATAATGCTTCACGTTTTTTGTTTGCTATCCCGGTGTTGTTGCTTTTGCTACGATTCCCCATAAATGCCATTTTTCTGTGGGCTGGAATCGCGTTTGGTGCATTTGGTGCTGGCTTTGTAGCGCTTATGGATTTTTATGTGCACGGTGAGCTACGTGCGGGTGGATACAATAACCCGATTCAGTTTGGCGATATCGCCATGCTTTTTGCTTGCTTATTAATGGCAGGTTTTGCATGGGCGAAGCAACGCTCGCGTAGCATGATAGTGATATTTCTGCTCGGTATTGTGAGTGGGATTTTGGCGTCAGTGTTATCGGGCGCGCGCGGTGGTTGGTTGGCATTACCCTTTGGTTTGGTTGCATTTTATCTTGCTAATGACGTACACAAGAATACTAAAAAAACGGCTTTGTTTATTGTTGCGATTTTATGTGCTGCTGGGTTTGCCCATTATTTTCTATCGCAAGATGTGTTGCAGGCGCGCGTTCAGGATGCAATTTCTGATCTGCAGCAATATTTTCAAGCCAACAATGCCAATACCTCGTTAGGGGCTCGCTTAACGCTCTGGCAGGCGAGCTTGCCGCTCATTGCGGAGCATCCAGTCTTGGGGTGGGGTAGTGTTGCAAATTATGTGAGTTTGAGTGGCGACAGCGCCGATGTTTTTCAACGCTTTAATCATTTCCATAATGATATTTTAGATGCGCTAGTTAAGCGCGGATTGCTCGGTGGCTTAGCACTTTTAGTGATTTATGTATTGCCTGCAGTTTTGTTTTATCGCCAACTGAAACAATGTTCACCCACGAAGAAGCCATTTGCATGCGCTGGTTTAATTCTAGTGATTACGACTTTTGTATTCGGTTTAACACAATCGTTTTTTAGTCATTCCAGTGGCGTCATGATTTACGTATTTATGCTGGTTATACTGTGGGCGCAAGTGCGTTCGCCAGATGTTAATCCCAATAGAGATCTACAAGCTAACAACAAATAATTACAGAAAATTTTAGGCAAGGGGTGGATTATCCATAATTTCCCCCCAACTAGAGGTTAGTGGCAATGCCAAGTATATCGGCAGTATTGATTGTAAAAAATGAAGCTCAGAAATTGCCGGACTGTTTAAGGTCCCTAACGTGGGCTGACGAAATCGTGGTGTTGGACTCTGGCAGTAGCGATAATACCTGTGCAATTGCCGCAGAGTTTTCTGCCAAGGTATTCGTGAATACCGATTGGCAAGGTTTTGGTGTTCAGCGTGAGCGCGCTGCTCAACTTGCAACGGGCGATTGGATTTTTATGATAGATGCAGATGAGCGCGTTACGTCAGATTTGCAAGCCAGTCTTCTTGCAGCGGTAAAGCAAGCTCCAGCAATTTGGTTTGTGAACCGATTGTGCTGGTGCTTTGGGCGCTTTATCAAACATTCAGG
>DAOORH010000253.1:0-5291 GCA_035389145.1 Cellvibrio sp. | reverse complement strand
TTGCAACTGCAGAGGGTAACCATAAATCAACTTCATATCTTCAAATTTCATAGGTCTATTAACCAATTGAAATACTAAATGGAATGGATTTCACTAAAGAGTGTAGCAGTCTTATTCGTTTTTTTTACAGCGATGAAAGTACTGACGAAATCAATGTGAAAGCTGAACGCTCAAATATTATTTTTATAAATTATAGGCATCTTGCGGTGGCACAGATTCGTCGCCTAATGCTCCGAATTCACTATTCCATTCTAACAGCAGCCCAGCTAATGCCTGAGCTTGTTCATGAAGTGCACGCAGCTCTTCAAGGGTCTCTTTAACGCCCGTATATAGTTTTTCCTGGCGATGTTTGTTGGCCAGCGAATGCTTCAGATGCTGCGACCGATAAACTTCCAGCTTCCAACGTAGGTTATGCACCGTATTACGATAATAGGCTAGTTTGGTCTGAACAGTAATGGGTCGCGTCGAACTTATATCGCCAAAAATGGATGCATCAGTTGCCAACACAATTGATTCACGACAACTAGGCTCAGCTAAAACCGTTGCAGTGCGTGGCTGCCCCATTAATTGGGCGAGATCCCCAAATACCTCACCAGGGGTCACATAGTTAATCAGCTCACCTTTTAACGGGTCATCAACGTACACGGCTAAACGGCCTTTCAACAAAAAAAACAACCACTGGTCAGAATCACCGCGCTGGAGAACGATTTCACCTGGCAAATAAGTGACTATTCGTGATGCCTGCAACAATAGCTCAAACTGCCACGAATCCTGCTGTTTAACGAGTTTGAAAAATGGAATGCCAGACAATAGCTGCTCGACATAATCTCGAGACAACTTAGACAGCAGTTTTATTTCCATGTGGTGCCCTAGAGTACAAAATTAGATAAATGAACATTAGATTATTCTGACAAAAAAACTAGCTACTAACAGTAAGTTTTCAAATTTAAACTTTAATTTTTGCTCTATACTCTAATTTCAGCTTGTTGTCAGCGGCAAAGTGAGCATAAAGGAGAATAGCCCCTCAGCTAAGTTTATATATTATACTTCAACCTAGCTGAACACAGCATAAAACAGATTTTGACTGATCAGACAACCTACCTATAAATAGAATGAGAGTATCTACGCCATGCAATTAAGATCTATTTCTAAGCTTTGCATAAGTTTTTTACTTGCGAGTTTTTGCTCGCTTACCCTAGCCGCCGATCCTATGTTAAACGGCATGGCCATACATGTTGATCTTGGCAAAGAACAATTCATTGGTGCGCTCTACTCAACGCCACTTAGTGACAACCCTGACAAGCTACTAGCCAATACCCAATCCATGCGCATGGAGCTAAAAATTGTTGCGCCGGAAGGGGTAACGACGCGTCGTTTTAGTCGTTGGTGGATCGAGGGTATGGCCATCAATAACTCTGCCTCTCTATTGACCGATCAAGCCGATAACATGGTTAAATTTGACGGCTTATTTAAAGGCCGTTTCGCACCCAACGATACAATCGCCTTCATTTCTGAACCAGGCAAAGGAGTGAACATCACCATTAACGATGTACTGCTGGGAAATATAGCCAGCGATAAGTTCTTCAGCATGCTGTTAAGAACCTGGATCGGCAAAGTGCCTCTCTCGTCTGACTACAAAGACGGCATACTGAAAAACGGCAATATAAGTGCCGAACTTAAAAGTCGTTTTGATAAAATGAAACCCAGCAAAGAGCGCACTACCGAAGTGGCTGGTTGGAGCAAAATTAAATCAGCTGCCGACTTAGCCGCAGAGAAGGAAAAAGAGAAAGAAGCCAAAGAAGCTGCTGCGAAATCATCAAGCTCATCTTCTGTCGATAACGCCAAACAATTAGCAGCGCAAAAAGCAGAGCAAGCTAAAGCCGAAGCAGCCAAACTCGCAGCTCAGAAAGCAACAACGTCTACGGTTGCAGCAACAAGCGACGATGAAGATGAAAAGCCAGCACTAACGGCGCAAACACTTTTGGCTCGCCAGTTCTATGTTTCAGACCAACTAAAGAAAGTTTACGCAAACGTACGTTACCCCAAGAAGGCGCTTGAAAAAGGCCAAACCGGCAGTGTGCGGCTTACCATTGTGATTAATCGTCAAGGCAGTCTCGTCAGCGCAAGCATAGCTCAAGCATCAGAGTTTGAAATACTCAATGAAGCAGCGCTTGAGGCTGTTAACAAAACAACGTTTAGCCCGATGCCTGATACTATTACTGGGACAACCTTCGAGTTTAATGCACCTTTGCGATTCACCTTGCAACAAAGGTAATACTTATTCGTTAAAAACTAAAAAAGCCACTTTCGTGGCTTTTTTAGTTTTTGTGGGATTCGTTTTCGTCGTATGGATTTAAGCAATATCAGCCTAGGGCCGCCAAGCGCATCTTAATAATTTTTTCAATGTCATTTTTTTCAAGTACCGAATGTGACTCCAATCGATTTAAATGTATGCGATGCAAATGTAAGCAAGGCGTAGAAGCGTCTAGCTCACGCAAATCACCTTTCATTAGCACGGGTAAGAATGGTTTCTCGGGCGGGCATTGTTGCTGCACAACACGCAGTCCCATTTGTAAGGGCACAGTACGAAATTTTACCGTGCCGCTCTTAAACGGAATACGCAAAAACAAAGCAGGTTTATCTTTGAGGATACCGGGCAGTATTTCCATACCTGTGGCAGTAACAGCATGCTCAGGAATGCCATTAAAGGTGTCATGATGCGCATAGGGGTTAGGCAAAATCACTAATTTGCGGGCTTCTTCGCGGGGGAAAAATATATTGTAGTTGGTGTAGAGCTGTTCAACAGAGCTTGAAAACACGCATAATTTATTCTCAAACCCCATCACAAAATCAATCGCACGCTGGCGCTGATTAAACGCCGTGATGTCCCAGACTAAATCATTATTCCGTTCTGCTTGCGTCACGCTGCGGCCTCACATCAATTCTCCGCAAACGGCAGAGGGCGTTTTTAGTCTATTATCAATGCACACCAATATCTTTGCAATCTACCACCCTCTTCTATCAATGTTCGCGCGTCGCTCTAAACACAACTTCGGGGTGACGCTCTTGCGTTAAGGACAAATTAACGCGTGATGGCGCGAGGTATGTTAAATGGCCCCCACCGTCCAACGCAAGATTCTCAGTGCACTTCCGTTTAAACTCTTCGAGTTTTTTCGAGTCGTCACAATCACACCAACGCGCCGTAGTCACATTAACCGGCTCGTATACGGCTTCCACTTTGTATTCATCTTTCAAGCGATAGGCAACCACTTCAAATTGCAACACACCTACTGCGCCTACAACAATATCGTTGTTGTTTATTGGAAAAAAAACTTGCGTTGAGCCCTCTTCCGAAAGTTGCTGCAAGCCTTTTTGCAATTGCTTCATTTTCAATGGGTCTTTTAAACGAATACGGCGAAACAATTCTGGCGCGAAGTGTGGGATACCGGTGAATTTTAAATCTTCACCTTCAGTAAAGGTATCGCCAATTTGAATAGTACCGTGATTGTGCAGACCAATAATATCGCCTGCCAAAGCTTCTTCTACGGCACTGCGATCGCCCGCCATAAAAGTCACCGCATCGGCAATTCTAATTTCTTTACCGATACGCACATGTTTCATTTTCATGCCCTGTTGGTAAACGCCGGAGCAAATACGCATAAATGCAATACGGTCACGGTGTTTTGGGTCCATATTGGCTTGAATTTTAAAAATAAAACCGCTGAACTTTTCTTCATTGGCTTCAACTACACGCTCTTTAGATTCACGGCTGCGCGGCGTAGGCGCCCACTCTACAAAACCATCTAACATTTCGCGCACGCCGAAATTACCGAGCGCTGTTCCAAAAAATACCGGCGTCATACGGCCCGCCAAATATTCTTCTAAATTAAATTGATTGGTTGCGCCACGTACAAAATCAATTTCTTCGCGAATATCTGCCGCGTAAAAACCTAATAGTTTTGTAGCTTCATCGCTATCTAAACCTTTAATTTGCACATCATCAGGAATGGTGTGGCCTTGGCCAGGCTGATAGACGTGGATAATATCCGTGTAAAAATTATAGACACCAACAAACTCTTTTCCGCTACCTAAAGGCCAATTGATAGGGGCTGCCGCAATTTTCAAAACGTTTTCAATTTCATCTAACAGCTCAACGGTATCGCGGCTTTCGCGATCCATTTTATTGAGGAAGGTTAAAATAGGCGTATCGCGTAAACGGCAGACTTCCATTAATTTAATAGTGCGATCTTCTACACCTTTTGCGCCGTCGATCATCATTAATACGGAATCGACTGCGGTGAGTGTGCGATAGGTATCTTCAGAGAAATCTTCGTGACCGGGGGTATCCAGTAAATTAACAACGCGTCCCTTGTAGGGAAATTGCATTACCGAGGAGGTCACTGAAATGCCGCGCTCTTGCTCCATAGTCATCCAGTCTGATTTAGCATGAGGGCCACGCTTACCTTTTACCGAACCCGCTAATTGAATGGCATTACCCCACAGTAAAAGCTTTTCAGTTACGGTGGTTTTACCCGCATCTGGGTGCGAAATAATGGCGAAGGTGCGGCGCTTGGCGAGTTCAGTTTTTAGGTTAATCATGATGATCTACAAAAGGCTCAGTAATAATAAAGTGCAATAAAAGACAAGGTCGTTAAAAAGGCGGCGATTATAGCCTAGTCAGCCTTTGAGATGTTGTTGCGACCGTTGCTCTAGGTGATCTATGTGGCGACGAATCCACCACCAGCCCCAAACACCAATCAGAATATTGGTAGCCGCCGTCGCAATAAAAATACCCTGCATTTGCCAGAGCAGCTGACCGATATAAGCTAAAGGTAAATACACAAATAACACCCGCGCAGCCGAGAGCGTCATAGCAGGCCAAGGTCTCCCCAAGCCGTTAAAAGCGGCATTGATCGACATGATAATGCCGTAGGCACCGTAACTGATTGGCGCGATCGCCAAATAGCTTGCAGCAATAACAATCACCTCAGTATGCCCACCAAATAAGCTTGCGATATAACCACCAAACAGCCACAAGATAATCGCTAAAACCAAACCTAGCGCCAAACTAAAACGGGTTAACACATTCACAGCTTCACTTAAACGCGCATATTTACCAGCACCGCTATTTTGCCCAAAGAAAGGGCCAATCACACCTGAGAGCGCATAAAATACAATTAGCATTAGTGGCTCAATGCGCATGGCAATCCCTAGCCCAGCGACCGCATCTGTACCATAAACCGCCATCATCTTTACCACTATCGCACTCGCCACAGGAATGATGACATTCG
>DAOORH010000252.1:0-5302 GCA_035389145.1 Cellvibrio sp. | reverse complement strand
CCCGCCAATACGTGTCAAAATGTCGCGCACGTGATGTTCTACAACGCCCTCCATCGGGGCTAACATGATTCTCATAGCAGGCATATCTAAAGTAAGCAGCATCTAAAGATGACGCAGATTTATCGAGGGCGGCATTTTACGCATCCTCTGGCAGGATTGCAGTCTTTTGATTGATAGCCGCTGTTTTTGTTGATCCCCTTCATTTTGGTTGATAATAGGGCCTAATCTGCGTAGATTGCGCCCCTTTTCGTTTGCTTTAACCCTATTTTCTGAGGATTTACCATGACATCAACCCATTTTCATGAGCTGATTGCCGACCCACAACTGCGTAAGGCGATTGATGCGCACGGCTACGAACAGCCGACGCCCGTGCAGTTGCAAGCAATTCCGCAAGTGTTAGCGGGTAAAAACCTCTTGGTAAGTTCCAAAACCGGCAGTGGTAAAACAGCCGCATTTCTTTTGCCTGCCTTGCAAAAAATTCTCACTACGCCAACCACCACCCCAGAAAGCTCACGCATTCTGATTTTGACGCCCACCCGCGAGTTGGCGCGTCAAATTCTTAAAAACGCACAGCAACTTTTGAAATTTACCCACATTAAAGTCGGTATGGTTTGCGGTGGCGAAGAGTTTAAATATCAAAAGGCGATGTTGCGCAAAAACCCTGAAATTGTGGTGGGTACGCCCGGTCGTTTGGCAGAACACGTCACTCATAAATCCACTGATTTTACCGGTTTGGATTTTTTAATTTTGGATGAAGCCGACCGCATGCTGGAAATGGGTTTGAGCGAAGACGTAATGGCCATCGCCAAAACCTGTAGCACAGAACGCCAAACACTTTTGTTCTCTGCCACTTTAGAACCAGAAGGTATTCGCCATTTAATCAAACAAGTTGTGTTGGGTGATGCTGAAGAGATTACGGTAAAAGAAGTTGCCAACTCCATTGAACAGCAAATGATTTTGGCGGATGACGTTAAGCACAAAGAAAAATTATTGATTGCACTCTTAGAAAAATCGCCCTTTGAAAAAGTGGTAATTTTCACTAACACCAAAGCCAAAGCAGTGCAGTTAGATAATGTGCTGCGCTACAACAAATACAAAGTGAGCGCGCTACACGGCGATATTACGCAAGATCAGCGCCGCATTTCGTTGGATTTTTTCCGCCAAGGTAAAACCCAAGTGCTAGTAGCAACCGATGTTGCTGCGCGCGGTTTGGATATTCCCGGTGTGGATTTAATTATCAATTTTGATATGGCGCAGTCGGGCGACGATTATTTACATCGTATTGGTCGTACTGGCCGTGCCGACGCTGAAGGCCGAGCAGTTTCTTTTGTTGCCGCCAACGATTGGAATCTCACCAATGGTATTGAACGCTATTTAAATCTTAAGTTTGAAATCATTAGTATCCCGGGCTTAGTAGGGCACTATAAAGGGCCAGATAAACTTAAATCATCTGGTAAAGCGGCAGGTACTAAAAAGAAAACCGATGATAAAAAGAAATCATCTGATAAAGATGTGAAAGTAAAAGTGCGCACTAAGGATAAAAAGAACGTAGGCAAACGCCGCGCGCCAACTGCCAAAGTTGAACCAGCAAACGATTTGGGCGATGGCTTTTCTGTGTTTAAAAAGAAGCCGCAAGCCTAGTCCTGTTTCAAGTTATCTCGATCTGAGTTTAGCGGTAGAGCTTTTGTTTCGAAACCCTCAAGTCAAGGACGACTTGAGGGAGCTACATGGATTTATGCATAAATCACATCCATGTGATTTTCCCTGCGGGCAGCGTTGCTGTGCAAATTTATCCTGAAATTTGTTATGCGTTTTCGAAACAAAAACTCTAGCGATAAACGTTGTGCGAAGTAATTAAGCTTCATATTCACTTATCTCTCTATCCCAATACGCCGGTTCTCCAAATTCGCTGCGAAGATGCGCAATAAATAATTGCGCTTTTGCAGCGTGCGAGCGCCCCGGCATTCTTACGGCGTGAATAGCGGGTTCAATTTTTGACTGGGGCGGTTCATCGGCAAACAGCGGAACCAGTTGCCCGGAAACCACCATATCTTTCACCAGCCAACTCGCTAAATGAACAATGCCAATACCTGCTACTGCCGCGCGCAAAAGTGAGTAGGTATCGTTGCTTTTCAAAGTACCTTTTACTGGTAAAGGTGCGCCTTTGTTTATGTTGGCAAAACTCCATAAGCCGTAAACCGTTTGCGCATTAGTCGCTATTAGGCAATTGTGTCTCAACAAATCTTGCGGATGTTGGGGGCGGCCGTACTTTTCGATGTACGCTGGGCTAGCACATACCAAACGCTTACAGGGGGCGAGCTGGGTTGCCACTAAATCGCTATTAGGTAATGCGCCAATGCGAACCGCTATATCAATGCGCCGCGCGGATAAATCGATAATCTCATCGCCAATATGTAAATCAATTTCCATCTGCGGGAAGCGCTGAAGAAAGCGCGTTACCGCGGGGGCGACATACATGCGCCCAAAGGACGAAGGGGCAGTGATGGTGAGTAAGCCCTTGGGGTCAGAACTGAGCGCAGACATATCGTGTTTGGCTTCATCCAGCTCCAACAGTATGTTTTTTGCGCGCGGTAAAAACTGTTCGCCGGCATCGGTAAGCATCATACGGCGCGAGCTGCGGTTAAATAATTTGAACCCCAAGTCAGTTTCTAAGGTATCCAGTTTTCTCGAAACCGATGAAACGGCTATATTTTCTAGTCGAGCCACTTTAGAGAGGCTTCCGGTTTCAGCAATGGCTAGGAAAATACGTATGGCGTCAAGCATGGGGAATACTCGTTTTGTTGCGTAATGTGCAAAGATGGTTTCTATTTTTTATTATTGTTCCGTTTTATGCAACTAAATACAATTTCTCCCGTTGGTCTTACTTCTTTAACTCATCAGGTTTCAATCACTCAGCTTTATTAGCTCAAAGGAATACTTATGCACATCTCTCACTTTAAACAACTTATGTTTGTCTCATCCCTAGTCGTTGCCAGTTTCGCCAGCACATGGGCGATGGCTGCAGCACCTATGGTAAAAACACCTGCGCCTGGTTTTTTCCGCATGATGCTAGGCTCCTATGAGCTAACCGCGTTGAGCGACGGCACTGTGACTTTGCCAGTGGACAAATTGCTGGCCTCGCCAGCAGAGAAAACCCAACGCGCACTTGCCAAGTCGTTTTTGAAAGCGCCCTTGGAAACCTCAGTAAATGCTTACTTGGTGAATACAGGCACTAAGTTGGTATTAATTGATACAGGTGCAGGTGGTTTGTTTGGCCCAACACTGGGCAAGCTGGTCGCGAATTTAAAAGCCTCGGGTTACGAGCCTGCGCAAGTTGACGATATTTTTATTACGCATTTACACGGCGATCACATGGGCGGGCTTATGTCGGGTGGGGCGATTGCATTTCCCAATGCCAGCATTCATGTTGATCAGCACGATGCAGATTTCTGGTTAAGCCAAGCTAATATGGATAAGGCTCCTGCGGAGATGAAAGGTTATTACCAAGGCGCTATGAGTACATTAAACCCCTATATCGCCGCGAAAAAATTTGTACCTTTTAACGGCAGCGCTGAATTGGTTCCCGGTGTTAAATCTTATTCAACTTACGGCCATACCGCAGGCCACACGGTTTACGTAGTGGAAAGTGATGGGCAAAAGCTTTTGTTAATTGGCGATTTAATTCACGTTGCCGCAGTGCAGTTGGATCACCCTGAAGTGACGATTTCATTCGATAGCGACCAAAAGTTAGCAGCGGCTATGCGCGATAAGATTTTTACTGAAGCGTCAAAACAAGGCGCATTAGTAGGTGCATCACATATTCAATTCCCGGGGCTTGGGCATTTGAAAAAGACTGGCAAATCTTATGAGTGGATTCCGGTAAACTTTACTCAAATGAATTAAGTGTTGAGTTTGTAGGTGAGGAAAGAGCGCATTTATTGCGCTCTTTTTGCTATTAGCTGGAGAGTGTTAGTTATCGCAGGCGGATTAAATAAGTCTTCACTGAGATCAATACCGAAACCCCATCACGCCTGCTAGACTGCTCGCCTGTATTTATTGCTTGAGAAGCTTGATGCTCAACGAACTCTTCGCCATTTTGGCGCCTATCATGATCTCCACCGGCATCGGCTATGTGTGGGGCAAAAGCGGCACTGAATTCCCTACCGATTTTATCTCCCGTATTGTTATGTACATTGGCACCCCCTGTTTAATTATTGGGGTCATGGCCAAGGTTAAAGTGCAACCCGCAGTTATGGGTGATGTCGCTTTGGCAACTGCCATCGTTATGACCGCTATGGGTTTAATCGGCTGGCTATGGTTGCGTAGCTTAAAACTCTCGGTCGCAACCTATTTACCTCCACTGATATTCCCCAATAACGGCAATATGGGGTTGCCGCTGTGCCTGTTCGCCTTTGGGCAAACAGGTCTCGCTTTGGCGCTTGGCTCTTTTATGGTGATGATGGTCGCCACCTTTACCGTGGGCTTACTGTTGGTTGCCGAGGGGAATTGGCGTGACCGTTTGCTCTCTGTTGCCAAACAACCCGTTATTTATTCTATGGCAATTGCAGTGGTGTTGCTTGTCACCCACACCGATTTACCGCGTTGGCTGAGCAACACAGTAGATTTACTGGGCGGTATTGCTATACCGCTCATGACTATCGCCTTGGGGGTGTCGCTCGCTACCCTCAAAATTCAATTTCTATCGCGCAGTATCGCTTTTAGTTTGGCTAGGGTGTTCGGTGGGCTCTTGCTCGGTTATATTGTGTGCGAGATCATGGGCTTAACGGGCGTTTCACGTTCTGTGGTGCTCTTGCAGTCGGCTATGCCAATTGCGGTATTAAATTACTTGCTCGCAATGCGCTATAACCGCCAGCCTGAAGAAGTAGCTGCTATGGTGTTGGTATCTACTTTAATTGCCTTTGCTGGGTTGCCATTTTTATTGGCGAGTTTGTTGTAGTTTCATCCTTAAATTAAAAACTGAACCATAAAAACTGAAGAGTCATTTTATGTCTGGCGTAAAAGAAATCGTTTTAACCTTTAGTTGTCAAGATTCCAAAGGCATAGTTGCCGCCGTCGCAACCCTATTTGCGACCTTGGGTTTTAATATCAAAGAGTCTTCGCAATTTGAAGATGTTGAGCAGCGTCGCTTTTTTATGCGCACCGTATTCGAATGTCCAGCTGGATACAACTTGAGCCAAATCCGCTCGTTGTTTAAGCCGCTTGGCGAACAGTACAAAATGGATTGGCAAATTTCCGATAGTCACGTAAAACCCCGCGTATTAATTGCGGTATCGCAATGGGG
>DAOORH010000251.1:0-5314 GCA_035389145.1 Cellvibrio sp. | reverse complement strand
GATGAGCATGGGGATTTTAATAATCTACTCGTACACTGGGTGCCCACTAAAACACAGCAGCTTGCACTGTTTCATCACGATCTTAATTTTGAAAATTGGGCGGTGCGTTCTAGTGTTACCAGCGGTGCAGATTATATCGGTTCATTCATCAATACGGCATCGCAAAAACTTCAGTTGCATCTTGCGCTCGCCAAACAAACTGAAGGTGATAATTCCCCTCACAACTTCTCTAATAACTATTCACGCTTAGATGCCAATTGGAAAATGAATGCATTTAATGTGGAGGCCGGTATAGAGGTATTGGGTGGCGATGGAATAACAGCAGTACAAACACCCTTAGCAACCTTGCATGCGTTTAACGGCTTTACCGATATGTTTTTAAATACACCGTTAAACGGTTTGCAGGATAAATGGTTTGGTGCCGGTTACTTGCTGCATGGCCATTGCCAATTTGCTGCGCAATATCATCAGTACGAGAGCGACAAGAGCTCCATTGATTATGGCGATGAAATTAATTTTACAGTTACGCACAATATTAATAAACAATTGCAATTGATGGGAAAAGTTGCGCGTTATTCAGCGGATGGGTTTGCAAAAGATACGGATAAATTGTGGTTGGGTGTGAGTTATACACTCTGATTGAAAACGAAAATATTCTTAACCAAAAAAATGCCGCTGATCTTTAGCGGCATTTTTTTTGAGACGGCTTTTTATTCGTTAGAGGGGGGCCTTACCTCCAAAGGGGTATTTGGCTTAATCAGGCAGTAGGATTTGATCTAGATCAAATCCAATCCCTTCAAAGAGCATAATCTCCAATCCTGTATATAGGTCTTAAAATTTAAAAAGACACAACATATGGTGTTTTATGACCATTTCATTAAGGTTCACAAGCGAGCAGGTAGTCTGGCAAGAAGTGCCGGGTGAGGTGTCTCTGGCATTTACCATAAGCGGCTGCCCGCTGCGTTGTAAGGGTTGCCATAGCAGTGCGGCGCGTAACCCCAGGGCAGGGCAGTTGTTGACGGCAGAGTATTTTTTAGCGCGGTTAAAGCAGTACCAAGGTTTAATTAGTTGCGTTGTGTTTTTAGGCGGCGAATGGCTTCCCGCAGAATTAATCGTGTTGCTGCGTATCGCCTGCGCGCAACAATTGAAAACGTGTCTTTACACCGGCTTCGAAAGTATTGCTCCTAACCTTTTACCCTATCTCACCTATTTAAAAACCGGGCCTTGGGTTGGGGAATTGGGTGGGCTCAATAACCCTACGACGAATCAACGTTTTATAGATGTACGTACACAAGAGAACCTTAATTATAAATTTCTTAAAAACCACCACCACAACAATCCCTAAGGAGTTGCCCATGTTGCGCCTCAGCCCAGAACAACTTGATGAAAAAGTACAGTTTATTCAGGATTATCTTTCAGCAACAAATGCTGCTGACGGTTCAAAAATGGATGCCAATGCCAATGTGACGCAAAAAAATATTGCGACCATGGAATCCGAGATCATGAAAGATTTCTTTGTGCAGGTTAACCGAACCCAAGTCAGTAAAAAAATTACAGAAATATTTGGTGAAGAACTTTCGCAGGAGTATCTTCGCCAAATTGATCAGCATGAAATTTACGTGCACGACGAAACCAGTTTAAAACCTTATTGTGCCTCGCTCACCATGTATCCGTTTTTACTGGATGGTTTAACCAAGTTGGGTGGTGAGTCCAAAGCGCCTAAACACTTGGAATCATTTTGCGGAACCTTTGTAAATTTTGTATTTGCGGTCAGTTCGCAATTTGCGGGGGCAATTGCTACCGTAGAGTTCCTTACCTATTTTGATTATTTTGCCCGCAGGGATTTTGGCGATAACTATTTGCAAACCCATGAGAAGCTTATCGCAAACCACTTGCAGCATGTGGTTTATGCGTTAAATCAACCCGCTGCTGCGCGTGGTTATCAAAGTGTATTTTGGAATATTTCGCTTTACGATAAACACTATTTTGAGTCTATGTTTGGCGAGTTTGTGTTCCCTGATTTCACCAAGCCGGATTGGTTATCGGTAGATAGGTTGCAACAATTCTTTACCCGTTGGTTTAACCAAGAGCGTACAAAAACCTTACTAACTTTCCCAGTCGTCACAGTCGCTATGCTTACCGACAATGGCAAATGCAAAGATCAAGAATTCGCCGAGAAAATGGCGCAACACTTGGCAGATGGCAGTTCATTTTTTGTATACCTCTCCGACAACGCGGATTCACTCGCTTCCTGCTGCCGCTTGCGCAATGAAATTAGCGATAACACATTTTCTTACACCTTGGGTGCTGGCGGTGTGGCAACGGGTTCTATTAATGTCATCACCATCAATATGAACCGCTTGGTACAAGATGGCCGTGATTTGGCGGGTGAAATACGAAAAATTCAACAGTATCAAGTTGCCTATAGAAAGTTAATGGATGACTATTTGGCGGCAGGTATGTTGAACGTATATGACGCAGGATTTATCAGTTTAGATAAGCAATTCCTAACCATTGGCATCAACGGCATGGTGGAAGCTGCGGAGTCTCAAGGGCTGGTAGCGGGTAATAATCCTGCGTATATCACCTTTGTGCAAGATCACCTGAAAATTATCTTCAATGAAAATAAATCGGCTAAAAAAGAATTTGGCTATTTGTTTAATACCGAATTTGTCCCTGCTGAGAATCTCGGTATTAAAAATGCGAAGTGGGATAGGGCAGATGGCTACAAAGTAAACCGTGATTGCTATAACTCTTATTTCTATGTGGTAGAAGATGAGCTGAGCAATCCTCTGGATAAATTTATTTTGCACGGTCGTGAACTGGTGGATTATTTGGATGGTGGCTCGGCACTGCATTTAAACTTGGATGAGGCTTTAACGAAAGAGGGTTATACAAGTTTATTGAATATTGCAGCTAAAACGGGCTGTAATTATTTCTGCATTAACGTGAAAATTACGATATGTAATAAATGCCAGCATATTGATAAGCGCACACTACAAGCTTGCTCTGCCTGTGGCTCGCGCGATGTGGATTACGGCACTAGGGTAATAGGTTATTTAAAACGAATTTCTTCGTTCAGTTCTGGGCGCAGAACCGAACATAGTTTGCGCTATTACTATTTGGATTCCGCTGAGCCCTCATCTCAAGAAGTTCAATTATCGGCAGAAAATCAACCGCCATTACAAAAAGTGGGGTAACGCTTAGTCTTTAGTGAAAATATTTTACATGGAGCTTCTGCCAGCATTTGCTGGCATTTTTTATTTAATACCGCTTAACATTTTTTCTCGTAAACACTATCCGCTAAACGGTTTATCCATTTGCTTAATTGCAGCGGTAGCTGTTGAGTCAAGTCTAGGCTAGCCAATAAATTTTTAATGTATAAGCCTAATTCGGTATCGCCTTGTATCCTTAATTTGCGCTGAAAGAAGAGTGTATCTGGGTCAATTTTATTGAGCGCCAATAATAATAAATAATCGCTGTGGCTAGAAAAAATAACATCGGCTTTTTTCGGTTTAAAGCCAACTATTAGTTGTGGCCTAGCAGTATGTTGCGTCATGCTTATTTCAAAGCTGAAATCCATGTCGGTAACCAGTATTCTAACCCACTTATTTTTAATAAAATCCAAATCACCTGCTTTGATTTGCTGTTTAAAGAGTTGGTTTAATAATGATTGCAAAACGGGTTTTAACATAAACTTTGGCGTGTATTTTGAGAGTTTATGAAGCGCCAGCGGTGTTAGTTCTACCACTTTGTGGTTAAGGCTTTGTGGGTATGACATTTTAAAATTTCTCGTTTAAAAATACGTTAGTATAAATGTCGAGCTTGCAAGAAATTATGTTGTTAAAGCTATACGAATTGCAACCACTAATTTGAATGCCTAAATATCTAGAACAGACGTATCAAAGAGAAAACGCTATGGAACTCTTATGCCCTGCTGGAAATATTCCCTCCTTAAAAGCCGCTGTTGAAAATGGTGCAGATGCTGTTTACGTGGGTTTAAAAAACGAAACCAATGCGCGCCATTTTTCTGGTTTGAATTTAGACGCTATAAAACTTAGAGAGGCTGTGGATTTTGTGCACGGGCAAGGTTGCAAGCTGCATCTTGCTATCAATACTTTTGCGCACCCCGATACTTGGCGGCATTGGTCTAATGCGGTTGATGAAGCATTACTTGCAGGTGTGGATGCCCTAATTATTTCTGATCTTAGTATTTTAGATTACGCCGCTAAGCGCTATGCCGATGCAGAGTTGCATCTATCGGTACAGGCCTCGGCGACTAATGCAGCCGCTATAGATTTTTATACCCAAGAATTTAATGTGACGCGTGTCGTTTTGCCGCGTGTACTTTCTCTCGCGCAAGTTAAAAATCTTGCGCACACGTGTAAAACGCCTTTAGAAGTTTTTGCCTTTGGCAGCCTTTGCATAATGGCAGAGGGGCGCTGTTATTTAAGTTCTTACTTTACTGGCGAATCACCCAATACGGCGGGTGCGTGTTCACCTGCCGCTTTTGTGCGTTGGGATGAACGCGACGGTGTTTTAGAATCGCGGCTCAACGGCGTGTTAATTGATCGCTTTGAGGTCAATGAAAATGCGGGTTATCCAACTCTCTGTAAGGGTCGCTTCACTGTAGATGATTCGCTCTATCACGTATTAGAAGAACCCACGAGTTTAAATACGCTCGATGTTTTGCCCGAGTTATACGCGCAAGGTATTTGCTCCGTAAAAATTGAAGGTCGCCAACGCAGCCCTGCTTATGTAGCGCAAGTGACCAAAGTGTGGCGAGCGGCCATTGATGCGGTAAAAACATCGCCGCAAGATTTTTTTGTGAAAGAAGATTGGCTTCGCGTATTAGCGGCTTTGTCGGAGGGGCGCCAAACTACCTTGGGCGCCTATGATCGTAAATGGCGCTAGTGACTACACATAGCTATAGCAGTTTGGGATAGGAGAAATCTATGAAATTTTCACTCGGCCCCATTTTATATTTTTGGGAAAAAGCAAAAGTAGAAAAGTTTTACCGCGATGTTGCAGAGTCATCTGTAGATTGTGTTTACCTCGGTGAAACCGTTTGTGCAAAGCGCAGAGAGCTACGCTTAGATGATTACCTCGCTATAGCCCATCAACTGCGCGAGGCCGGTAAAGAAGTGGTGCTCTCTACTATGACCTTGTTGGAGTCGCCCGCTGATTTGCGTGAATTGCGCCGTTATTGCGATAAGGGTGAGTTTTTAATTGAAGCCAATGATATGGGTGCGGTGGGCTTACTGCACGAGCAGGGCATGCCTTTTGTGGCAGGTGGTGCCTTGAATTGCTACAA
>DAOORH010000250.1:0-5320 GCA_035389145.1 Cellvibrio sp. | reverse complement strand
CGCTTGGCGATATACGTGGTCAGCAACATCGCCAGCCGCAAACACACCGGGAACATTGGTGGCAGTTGCATTGCCGTGCAACCCGCTTTGTACGATCAAGTAGCCGTCTTTCATATCCAATTGGCCAGTAAAGATATCGGTATTGGGTTTGTGGCCAATGGCGATGAATACGCCGGCAACATCAATTTCTTGTGTGCTGTCATCTTGCGTGCTTTTTAAGCGCAAGCCAGTTACGCCAGAATCGCCGCCCAAAACCTCATCTAGTTGGTGATTCCAGATAATTTTGATATTGCCGTTAGCGGCTTTGGCAAATAACTTGTCTTGCAAAATCTTCTCAGACTTTAACTTGTCGCGACGGTGGATCAGGGTTACTTCGCTAGCAATGTTCGACAAATACAGAGCTTCTTCCACGGCTGTGTTACCGCCGCCGACTACGGCCACTTTTTGACCGCGATAGAAGAAACCATCACAGGTAGCGCAGGCGCTAACGCCGCGGCCTTGGAACGCTTCTTCCGATGGCAAACCTAAATATTGTGCAGATGCACCGGTTGCAATAATCAACGCATCACAGGTATAGGTATTGGAGCCAATCAGTTTGAATGGGCGCTCATTCAATACAGTTTCATGAATATGATCAAAAATAATTTCGGTATTAAAACGCTCAGCATGTTCTTGCATTTGCACCATCAAATCGGGGCCTTGCAAATCGTGTACACCACCCGGCCAGTTTTCCACTTCGGTAGTGGTGGTTAATTGACCACCTTGCTGCATGCCGGTAATGATGACCGGTTTTAGATTGGCGCGTGCGGCATAAATGGCGGCGGTATAACCCGCTGGGCCGGAGCCGAGAATAATTAAACGGTGATGTTGTACGTCGCTCATGGGGATTCCTTAGGCTGTTCGTAGTAGAAGAATGATTGTGAATAGTATTTTACTAATGTGGGGGCATAATAGGCGAAACCCAAGGCTGGCGCAAAATTGTCTGTGTTAATGCGGGGGATTGGGTAAAGCTATAGGCTCAGGCTTGGTCGCCAAGCATCGGGGTCGTTAAACTATCTCAAATTTATCGTAGGTTTATTTCATTATGGCTAGCTTAGAGCAACCGGTAATCGTTGAGTCACCTTGTGTTCGCAATTGTTGCTTGAATGACGAGGATATCTGTTTGGGGTGTGGGCGAAGTCTTGCTGAAATAACCCGCTGGACCACCACCCAAGAAGCAGGAAAAAGAGTTATTTTGGCTGCGGCCGCGAGTCGACGGGAGCTTATTCGATTGCGCCAGTCGAGTTAACCTTGAAAATTTATTTTGGTAAATAATTGAGATGAAGCGACGTTTTTTACATTGGATAGCAAGGCTTCCCAATCCTTCGCATTGTGGTTTTCCAATAGCTGCTCAAATTTTTCGGTGGAGATAGGTTTGGAGAAAAGATAGCCTTGTAATAAGTCGGCTCCGCAGTCACGACAGAACTGAGCTTGTTCTTTGGTTTCGATACCTTCAATAACAATTTTTAAATTTAAGCTTTTTCCAAATACAATCATCGCTCGCAAAATTCGGCAGTCATCAATATTCTCCGGTACGCCGTTTACAAAGGTACGGTCAATTTTAAGTGTACGCGCGGGCAGGGCTTTTAAATACGCCATGGACGAATAACCCGTACCAAAATCGTCAACAGAAATTTCCACCCCGTAACTTTGAATTTCTTGTAATAATTTCGCAGTACTCGCGAAGTTTTCAATTAGTACGGATTCGGTAATTTCCAAACCTATACAGCTCCCAGGCAATTCGGTTTGGTCCAAATCAGTTTTAATTGCTATGTGTAAGTCTTGATCACTTAACATTTGCGCGCAGACATTGATGCGTATACTAAATGTATCATTGACAATTTTGTGTGAGCGCCATTTTGAAAGCTGTTGGCAGGCTTTTAGTCTGCTACGCGAATCTATTTCGACAATTAAACCAATTTCTTCCGCGAGGCCAATGAATTCGCTGGGAGGCAAAATTCCTCGAGTCGGATGATCCCAGCGAATCAGACTCTCTGCGCCGGAAATTTCAAGAGTCTTTGCATCAATAATAGGTTGGTAGTAAATAATGAAATGATCGGTAGGTATTAGTGAGCGTAACTCCTTTTCCAAGAGAATTCGTTCTTGGACTTGTGCTTGTAAGGCGGATGAGAAAAACTGATAGTTATTTTTCCCCTCATGTTTGGCGCGATACATTGCGAGGTCTGCCGCTTTAAGCAGGTCGCCTGCATTATTTCCCGCATCGGGGTAGGTGGCGACCCCAATACTGGCTGAAATATATTGCTCGACAGTTTTTATGACTATGGGTCTGCGTAACTCTTCTAAAATACGCTGCGCGAGCAAAATAATAGGTTCTTGTGATTCAAAGTTATGAGCGAGAATGGCGAATTCGTCGCCACCCAAGCGGCAGACAATATCACCATTGCGAACTACGTGTAGTAGGCGCCGCGCAACTTCTTTTAAAAGTTGATCGCCTGCATCGTGACCCATGCTGTCGTTAATAATTTTAAAATTATCTAAATCCAAGAAGAGTAGGGCGAGTTGATCATTTAGACGATTCGCGCGCGGTATGGCGGTACGTAAACTTTCATCAAAGTAATAGCGATTTGCCAAGCCGGTGAGAGAATCATTTTCAGCGAGTGCGCGTAGTTTTTGATGGCTTTCTTGTAGTTCTCGCTCAAGCAAATGACGAGTACGGGCATGTACTATGGCGCGTGTTAAATGTTTGTGAGAAAGGTCAGACTTAAAAAGTACATCTTGCGCCCCTGCTTCTATACAGCATCGTTCCAGCTCGTCGTCTTCCGTGGCGCCTGTCAAAATTAGAATCGCTGCATGATGATTGGGGTGTCTTACAAGTAGACGTAATGCGTCCAAACCATCCATATCAGGCAAGCGATAATCGAGCAATACCGCATCAAAATCGTCAAGTTCAAACTCTAACAACCCATCATTTGCAGAGGCTGCTTGAGTAATTTTCATATTCCATTCGGTCTTTTTGAAGGTGCGAATGATGGCTTGTCGATCAAGCTCATTATCATCAATTAACAGCAATTTCATTTCTCATACTCCTTGGTCGATTCATCTTTCGCTCATTTCAGGCATTTCAATGAGTCGCCAGTAGTGATTCAATAAATCAACTACTTTTAAGAAGTCGTTGTCCATTTCCTGCTTTAGTAGATATCCGGCAACATGTTCGCGATATGCTGCGATAATGTCTTCGTCAGATTTTGATGTGGTTAATATGAAAACAATAGAGTGAGTAAGTTTTGGATCGCCGCGTAATTCTTCTAAAAATTCTAAGCCATTCATTCTTGGCATATTCAAATCTAATAGAATAATGTAAGGGCCTGGAACTTGTCCGGAGCGTAATAGATCGATTCCCTCCAAGCCATCTCGGGCTCGATAAATAGGGTTAAGTAATTTCAATTTGTGAAATGCGCGCTTAAGTGCGGTTGCATCTATATCGTCATCTTCAATCATTAATAGACTTACCTGACGATAACTAGATGAGGGTTCTGGCGGATAAATTTGTTCAATCATTTTCTTGTCTCCTGCGCATTTCTTTAGGCCAGCTGAAGCTAAAGCAGCAGCCTCGTCCGGCAGATTTTAAGGAAATGTATCCGCCGTAGTTCTCAACGATTTTTTTAATTAATGCCAGCCCCATTCCACTGCCTTCAATTTCGTCTCGTGGCTTTAATGTTTGGAACATGCCAAATATTCGGCTGTGAAACTTTTCAGGAATGCCCGGTCCGTCGTCGGTTACACTTATTTCAATCTAGCCATTGTTGAGTTCTCGAGCGCTAGCCCGAATAATCCCTTCCTGCTTGTCGTGGTGCTTAATGGCGTTAGAGAATAAATTGCGAATGACTAGTTCTAACGGGGTGCTGAGCGTTGTTAAATTGGGTTGATCTCCAATTATTTCTAATCGCAAGCCTGGTTTGTTATTTTGAATCTCAAAAATAGCACTGATCATTTGTGTGAGATTGATGGCTATTAACTCTCCGTCCATCTTTCCTGCCCGATAAAAAATAAGTAGATCATCCAGCAACTTTTCCATGCGTTTAATGCGGTTTCGTAAAAGTTCGGTATGACCTTTTACGGACTCGTGTTCATTTGCAGCCAAATCCTCCTCAATCCATGTGGATAGCTGCGCAATACCTCTTAAAGGTGATTTCAGATCGTGTGACGCTACATAGGCAAAAGTTTCTAGTTCTCTATTGCTGCGTTCGAGTTCTTGATTGCTTTGCTCCAATTCCTTTTTACGCGCGGTTAATTGTTTGGCCGTCTCGATTGCAGCAGTAATATCTCGTTTTATAGCTGAGACTCCGACAATGTTTCCAAGCGAGTCTTTAATTGGAGATAGCGTTAGTGAAACGTTGATCAAGGGGCCATCTTTACAGCGCCTTACAGTTTCAAAATGTTTAATAACCGTCCCTGCTCGCACTTGTGCCAAGAGCATATCTTCTTGATCTTTAAGATTTTCAGGAAAAACCAGGTCTTTTATGGGGCGGCCAATAGCTTCTTCGGCGCTATAGCCAAACATGTTGCATGCGCCCACGTTCCAGCTGGTAATTATTCCAGTAGGCGTTTTGCTGATAATGGCATCTTCAGAAGACTCTACAATTGCAGAGCGCAAGGCCTCTAAATTATGTAGTTTTGCTATCGCAAGTTCTTCACGTGTAATGTCAATATTGGTGCCAAGTACGCGCAGTTTATTGGTGCGGGCTAGGCGTTCAATTTTTGCCTTTGCATGTATGTATTTTATGGTGCCGTCAGGCTGAATAATACGGAATTTGCAAAAGTAAGGGCTAAGGTTTGCGATTGCTTCTTGGAATGCTTTTTCCACATTATCAATATCATTTGAATGAACACATTTTTTCCACGCGTTATAGTCATGAGTAAAGTAATCTTTGTTGCGGCCATAAATGTCAAACATGGCGTCATTCCAAATTAGCTTTCCATCATCGACATCGTATTCCCAAACCCCGATTTGATTGATGCGGGTCGTTAGCTCAAGACGTTCCCGGCTTTCGTTAAGTGCAATACTGGCATTGCGTCGCTCGGTTATATCAACAATAGAGGCCAGTACTTTTAAGCCGTCTTTTGTGCTAACAGGAGCCAAACCTATTTCCAATGGAAACTCTTCTCCATCGCGTCGTAGGCCAAAAAGTTCGCGTCCTGCGCCCATGGCGCGCGGTGATGGATTGGCAAAAAATGAATCGCGGTTATGTGAATGCGATTTTGCTGCATTGTGAGGAATAAGTTGTTCTATAGGTTTCCCTAGGAGCTCGTTGCGTTCGTA
>DAOORH010000249.1:0-5346 GCA_035389145.1 Cellvibrio sp. | reverse complement strand
AAACAAGGGTTGCATAAACAGATCTCAAGGGTTGAACGACCGTAAGACTCTTGGGTATTACGGATTGCGATGGGAGGCACTATAGCGTACTTATTGCCAAGCAGGCCATAAGCAGCTTGGCAGAATTGAAGCAGTGTAAGGTGTTTGTGGGCTGGTTTTGGAAGCTCTGGCTCTTCAATCGATATCGAGAGCTCTTTGCGTTTGAGAGGAGTCGCTTTGGGCAGGAAAGGATTTTTGATATAAAAGGCGCGACGATTAGGTGGATAGGAATGGCAAGACTCTAAACGGTCATCATCTATCAAATGCAGCGATCCATATTTAAGTGATTTTTTGCCTCAAAAAATAAAAATGCCACGTATCCGAAGATGCATGGCATTAAAGGTACTGCAGGGATCGGTTATACGAAGGCGGCAGCGGTACTACAGCGCCAAATCATATCCATAAACTCATGTTGCTCTTGATTGGTAATAACAACACTATCAACCCGACAAACTTTATGTTTGTACCAGGTTAAATCGTGCCGAGTAAACGTAAGCTCTCCACTTGTCGATTCGTTAACTGTAACTGCCACTGTATGGGTTTCTGCCAGTTCCAACTGCCGAACGAGATCATTCAGTAAGTTGTGCATAGCTGTAGGGTTTTTTCGTGGAAGTTTGATGCCTTGCGAACTGATAAAAATGTAATCGCGCCCAAGCAGCTGGCTAACACTGACGTGTTCCAGATCAATATTTGGGTGCTCAGGCAAATAATTCGCAAACTGAGGTAAATCTGTACTTTGCTGAAATGCATGTTGACTTGTTGCCATGCTTTGCTCCGCTGAAAACTTAAATGATTAAGTGATTGAACAGGCGAAAATCTGGCGCGTAAAGTGGGTGCAGATAGTGAAGCAATTAAACGATGTAACCAACCGTTGAGCTGCTTATTGGACTGTACCTAATACGCGTAGTGACTTCGTTATATTTGTAATATGTCGAGCTATTGGCAGTCCGTTAAAAACGAATCTATCAGGGAGTTTTTTTAATTGCTAAGAATTCTTAGTATGCTTTTTTAGAAAAAGTGAAGAAAAAAGTAATTAAAACGCATATTTGGAATAACAAAAAAGCGGCAATTGCCGCTTTTTTTCTTATTAATCAAACAGATATGCGCTTAGGCTAAAGCTGCCTATTAACTAGGCTTTGCTTGATTGTGTCGCGCATTTTTCGTACGGCATTTTCAGTTGTTACCCAGTCGATACACGCATCTGTTACCGAAATACCATATTTGAGGTCACACAAGTTTGCTGGGATGTTCTGGCTGCCAGCGCCTATGTTGCTTTCTACCATCAAACCGATGATGGATTTGTTGCCTTCAGCGATCTGATTGGCAACATTTTCCATCACCAAAACTTGTAATTCATGGTTCTTGTTGGAGTTCGCATGGCTGCAATCCACCATAATGTTAGGGGTTACTTTTGCCTTGGCTAAATCCTGCTCACACATGGCAACGCTGACAGGATCATAATTTGGCTTTCCATTGCCGCCCCGCAATACCACGTGGCCATAAGCATTACCGCGGGTATGAATAATGGCAACTTGGCCTTCGGTATTAATGCCTAGAAAGCGATGCGGTTTAGAGACCGACTGAAGTGCATTAATGGCTACCGTAAGACCACCGTCTGTACCATTTTTAAAGCCAACAGCTGATGACAAACCGCTTGCCATTTCTCGGTGAGTTTGAGACTCGGTAGTGCGGGCACCAATTGCAGACCAGCTGATTAAGTCGTGTAAGTATTGTGGAGAGATTGGGTCAAGTGCTTCAGTAGCGGTTGGCAAACCCAATTCTGCGATATCTAACAATAACTTACGGCCGATATGTAATCCTTCTTGTATCTTGAAGGAGTCATTCAGGTAAGGGTCGTTGATCAAACCTTTCCAGCCTACCGTCGTGCGTGGCTTTTCAAAGTAAACGCGCATAACGATGTATATGGTATCGCTCACTTCTTCAGCCAGTTTCTTAAGGCGTTGAGCATAATCTTTTGCGGCTTCTACATCGTGAATAGAGCAGGGGCCGATTACGAGGAATATGCGGTGATCTTTTCGATCCAAAATATCTCGCACAACCGCGCGACCATGGGTCACAACGTCACGCGCTTTTTCGCTTAGGGGCAATGTAGCCTTGAGCTCTGCGGGTGATATCAACAACTCTTGCGATACCACATTAAGATCATCTACTTGAATGTCAGTCATTACAGCTTTCCGTCAATTTGGTCATTTGTGAGGCTATTCTACTCAAATTTAACGGTTTTAGTAGATGTATTTTATAATTATCACGATAAATTTAACCAATTTCTATGTTTTGCAATTTGGTTGAAAAAGCAGCAAAAAAAATTGATTTTGGGATTAAATGTGATGTCTATCCTATTTATTTGGTATTCAAGGCGATTTTGGTGGGCATTTCAAAAAATGAGGGTTACAAGGCTGCTAAATATATTAGCTGGAGGAGACGGGGTGTGGCTTAAGTTTTTTATCAATTGCCTGTCAACCGATTTGATTGGCGCGCGTTAATAGCTGTGAAAGCGAATATATCGCTCCTACAACCTCATTGGAGAATCTCATGTTAAAAGCACTATTCACTAAAACCTTGGTTTCGGCATCCTTATTTCTCGCCTTAGGTTACGTGGACTTAGCTCTGGCGGCTGAGCCTGCGGCGAAACATCAAAAACATAATGTGGTGAGTCGGAAGTCGGAACGCCTAAAAACGGATAACGGCTTCACGCGCATCACTAGTAAAACAGATGATCAGGGTGCTAGTGCTACGCGAAGATTAGATGTTGTTGCCGATAAAGAAGCTGGGATACGTACCCGAAACCTATCGGGCAGCACATTTGAAGGCAAGTCTTATGCTGGTCAATCCACTGCTCAAAAAACGGAGACCGGCTATAGTGCTCAGGGCCAATTGACGAACCCAAACGGAAAAGTCATTGATCGTTCGGTAAATGCAGAAGTCGATAAAGCGAACAATACAGTCACTAAAAACATTTCGGTGACCCCTGTGGGCGGCGAAACCAAGTCCAAAAGTATCGTGCGCCCATTGAAACGAAATAGAGAATAGTTATCGCTCAGTTGCGCCGATAAATTCGGCGCACCGATATTAAAAAATAGTAGACTTGCCTAAATTTACGCTCTGGGTTTTGTGAATGTTAGAACGCAGTGTTGCCCTTTCAAGTAGCTGTGCAATAGAGCCTCCATCGCAGACGCTTGACGGATTTCTTGCGAGTGTAGAGCGCAGAGCCTATAGAACTGCGCTGCTCAGCACGCGCAAGCCCGCAGATGCTTTGGATATTGTGCAAGATGCTATGACGCAATTAGTGCAGTATTACCGCGAGCATCAAAGTAGTGAATGGCCATTATTATTTCAGCGGATTTTGCAGCATCGCATTATGGATTGGCATCGCCAAGAAACCCGAAATAAAAAATGGTTTTGGCAGTCGGCGGCACCCATCGATGATGACGCTGAAGATGAAATCAACGAGATTGTTGATGTGCGTGCCGAAAATCCCGCAGAGATATTGGCGAGAGCGGGCGATATAGAGTGTGTGCTTAAAGTGTTGGAAATGTTACCACTGCGTCAGCGACAAGCATTTGTGTTGCGCGCATGGGAAGGGTTTGACGTGCGTGAAACAGCCGCCACCATGGGCTGCAGCGAAGGTAGTGTGAAAACGCATTATTTCAGAGCTGTACAAGTGTTACGTGAACATTTGAGTAAAAATGGGTGAGTGTTCATCCGAGTGAAAGAGGTGGGTATGCCGTATAAAAAGTTGTCGCCTGATTTGACGCCTGATGATGAAAAGTTAGCAAAAGTGCTTAGTCAAACCTTGGATAAAAGTTTGGATGATATTGATGCTGTCAGTTTGCAGCGTTTAAAGCATGCACGTGTGCATGCTTTGCATCAGCCAATTAAAAGATCGCGGCAGTGGTTGCCGTTAAGTGTGGCTGCGAGTATTGCGGCGCTCTTGCTTATCCCCATTCTGGTTCAGCCGCTCTTTGATTCAAAACAAGCGCTAGATCTCGCGTCACAAGACATTTTTTCGCAAGAGGTTCCACTGTCATCACAAGAATTAGATGATCTTGAAATGCTAATGGCGCTGGAAGATAGTGATGTTTAAGAAAGGTCTATGTTCTTCGCGATTATGTGTATTGGGTGCATTGTTCCTGGCAGTGACTACCTTCGCGCAAGTCACTTCACCCTCAAAGGAATTTTGGGATTATATGGAAGAGTTTGGTGATCAAAATGGTAACCTGCTAGATCCCTTGGAATACGATCTCATTGCCGATGTGAAAAGTGATGGAGGTTTGGTAGTTGAGGATGAGCAAGATGCCCAGCAGGAAACGCTGAGTGAAAAACAACTAGAAAAACCTACCGATAAATTCAAAAAAAGAAATGCCGATATGAAAATTGAACAGCAATCATCGTCTCAGAAATCATCTGCAGTGATGAAAGGGGTGCAACAATGAAAATATGTATTCTCCTATTGTTTTTATCTTTGTCGCCCGTGCTGTTTGCTAATGCTGCGCCGAATTGGAAAGAACTAACATCCCAACAGCAGCAAGTGTTATCTGCATTGGAAGAAAAATGGGATGCAATGCCTGCCGAGCGTCGTCAGCAGCTACTCACTAAGGCCAATAATTTTTCATCCTTAACGCCTGCGCAACAAGAAAAAATGATGCAGCGATTTGAAACATGGAAAAAACTTCCAGAGGATAAAAAAGAAAACCTGCGTAAGCGCTATAAGGATTTTAATAGTTTGCCCGCAGATCAAAAAGCAGAAGCTCGCAAACGTCTAGAATGGTTTCAGGCATTGCCTGAAGAAAAGAAGCAAGCCTTACGCGATAAATGGCGTTCAATGACGCCAGAGCAAAAGAAAAAATTGCGGGAGCGATTTAACAATATGACGCCCGAAGAGCGTAAAGCAGCGCGTGAACGTTTGAAAGCCATGCGAAAAAACCGCGCTGAATAAATCCCAAAGCATAAGCAATGAACAGGTCGCTTATCTGTAAGCTATCTATATTCCACGGGCTCGCCATCAGGCTTGCGGAGTACAATAAGATCGCTTCTGCCAACGCCTTGGGTTGCGTCTCGGCAAAGCTCAAGAAATTTATGAATTCCAGTGGTCATAAATTTTTGTTTGTGTAATACAAAATTGAATTGTCTTTTTAAATCCAAGCCTGCAATTTCAAGCGGCACCAAGCTGCCGCGCTTAAAGGCATCCTTTAGGGCGAGTCGCGAAATACAGCCAATTCCCAAGCCAGATTCCACTGCGCGCTTAATTGCCTCTGTGTGCTCAAGTTCAAGCAGTACTTTTAAGTT
>DAOORH010000248.1:0-5350 GCA_035389145.1 Cellvibrio sp. | reverse complement strand
GCACAAGCACAGAATTATAAGAATTTTAAAGTAGCAGTTTACTCTCGATCCTACGAAACCAACTTGATGGCGGATGAGCAATGGTTGGATAAAACCTGGGCCGAGGTTACCAATCAGGTTAAGGTGGATAAGATTTATCTTGAAACCCATCGCGATCTAGTAATAGTTGATCAGAAGACGCTGGACATTGCGAAAGCCTATTTTAAAAAGAAAGGTGTTGAGGTTGCAGGTGGCATTACCTGGACTATTGATGAAAGCAATAACTTTGAAACCTTTTGCTATAGCAACCCCGAGCACCGTAAAAAAGTGCAGGAGGTTATTGAATATACTGCCAAGAACTTTGATGAAGTCATTTTGGATGATTTCTTTTTCACTAGCTGTAAGTCTGATATTGAAATTAAAGCCAAGGGTAATAAAAGCTGGACTCAATATCGCTTGGATTTAATGACGGAAGTCACTAAAAACATCATCTTAGCCCCTGCGAAAAAGGTGAATCCCAATGTTAAGGTGATTGTGAAATATCCTAACTGGTATGAACACTTTCAAGGCTTAGGTTTTAATCTTGAGACTGAACCTAAACTATTTGATGGTATTTATAGCGGAACCGAAACTCGCGATGCAACCTTAAGCGCACAGCACTTGCAAGAATATTTGGGGTATGAGGTTGTTCGTTATTTTGAAAATATTGCGCCGGGGCGCAACGGCGGCGGTTGGGTCGATCCGTTCGGTATCAAATCCTATGATCGTTACGCAGAGCAGTTGTGGTTAACACTGTTTGCCAAAGCTCCACAGGTCGCCTTGTTTGATTTGAAAAATATTCAAGCTCCCATCACTGAGAAATTAAAAGCATCCTGGCAAGGTACAGGTACCAGTTTTGACTATGCAGAAATGATGAAACCTGTGCAGGTAAATGGCAAGGCAACAAAGCCAACCACTATTTCTAGAGTGGCAGGAATTACGTTTGAAAAAGTGGATAAATTTTTAGGCGAGCTGGGCAATCCAGTGGGTTTAAAAAGCTATAAGCCTTTTCATTCAACAGGTGAAGACTTTCTACAAAATTTTTTGGGTAATGCAGGTATTCCTATTGAAATGGTGCCGTATTTTCCTAAAGATGAAAATGTTATTTTGTTAACAGAATCGGCCAAATTTGATGCGCAGTTAGTTCCACAAATTAAAGCACAATTGATGGCGGGTAAAAAAGTAGTTATTACTTCTGGCTTGCTTAAAGCGATTCAGGATAAATTGAACGATATTGTTGAGTTGCAATACACGGATAGAAAAGCCTTGGTTAAAGATTTTTTCTTTAACGGGAAATCCTATCACGGCGACAAGGCAGTTTTGATTCCGCAAATTCAATATTTAACCAATGATTCATGGGAAGTTATCTCTAGTTACGATGGCCCTAACGGCTGGCCATTATTGCACGGTGCAGATTATTCTAAGGGTCGCTTACTCGTGTTAGCGGTGCCGGAAAACTTTGCGGATATTTCACAGCTTCCTGCTGAAGTGTTAACTAAAATTAAGCGTGAATTGAGTGATGATAAAACGGTTCTTGAAGGCCCGGGGCAAATGAGTTTGTTTCTGTACGATAACAATACCTTGATTGTTCAGAGCTATCGCGATACTCCGGTTGACGTAAAAATATCTGCTGTGAAGGAGTTCTCCCAACTTAAAGATATTATTTCAAACGAAACCTTAAAAGCAGAAGTAAGAAAGCCTGATATGCACCGGGGTAAGGCCTCGGGCAACGAAAAGAGTGTATTTAGCCTAACCGTTAAGCCTCATTCTTACCGGGTGTTTAAGCTTCAATAGTACGATTCGCTTCACAGATTGGTTAGCCATTAAAAATGCCCCGATTACCTCGGGGCATTTTTTGCGCGTTTTTCATAAGCTTGCGAGTGATGTTTTGCGGGGGGGATTAAATACAGGGACATTGGTACGCCCCCTTCTTGTTTGATTTGAGATTTAAAAGTTAATGTGCTAATTCAATCTTAAGCATGTCACCGTCTGCAGAGATAAGTCGGCTCGTTAATGCTTTAGTTCCAGTGTGGTTGATGTGAGTAATGCGGCCAGTGTTCTGTGGAATATCAAATAAAATTCGCGAGTTATTATCGGCTGTAGCATTAAAAGGATATTGTACAGTTTGATAACGTTTGGCATCACGATAAACGGTAAAAACAGATTCGCCTTTTGAGTCAAGGCGCGGAAGGTGATAGCCCAGTTGTGGTGGCGTAATTGAGCTGGCCAATATCTTGTCTTCGCCGGTTGCGATGTTTCGTTTTACAAAACTCTTTTTATCAAAACTATAAAAAATGAGGGATTTGCCATTATCAAAATCTTCGGCGTAAAGGCCGGCATTATTTTGTATCTCGGTAATTTCTAGAGTTTGGCTATTCATCCGTAATAATTTTTTTTCATCATTTTTCATATCTACTGCATAAATACTTTCATCATCATGGCTCCAGTTGAGCGGCATAAGCTTTGCCGGGCTTTGTGCTAATAAGTCTCCCGTAAACGTAGAAAAAATCCCCGTCACGAGCTGCGATTTCTCCATATAGATAGCTGCAATGCGTTGTCCATTGTGCGAAAGTGACAAATATTCAATTAGGGCAGTTTTTATCTGGGTAACAGGCTTTGCTTGTTTTTGGGTTAAATCATAACGCCATATTTCAGCGAAGCCACTGCGGTTGGATATGAAATAAATAGATTGTTCGTCGTGTGACAGGATCGCGCCTGAGTCTAATCCAGTAGAGTTCAGGTCTGGCAATTCATTGGTGATATCCTTGCCTTGGTCAACAATAACATTGTCGATATTAAGGCGTACCGTTTGGCAGTAAATTGCAGGTTCATTGGGGGCTGCAGCTGCACGAACATAAAGTTCACCGCTTACAGAGCGTAAGAATAGCTGGGGTTCACCACCTTCGGGATTAAGAAACCATAATCCCGGAACAGAGTTAATATTGCCTGCAATCATTAGCTCCTGTTGATGGTTGAATGAAACACTATGGAGTTCTTCGAATTGGTCAGACACGGTTTTAATTGTGCCGGTTGCTAGTTCCAATACCATTAACTTGGTTTGTTCAAACTTATAGGCAAAGTAGAGTTTTTTCCCATCTTTAGAAAATTGTGGGTGAGATATGTGATTCGGTAGATTCTTGTAACGATCACGTAATAGTTCATAGTTGCTAGTGCGCATATTGAACACACCGAAATCTTCTTTAGTTGATTCGTTAAAAAATAATTCATCGGGTTGATCTGGCCTGATCATGGCTTCGATGGCGCCAGTATTGGACTCATAAAGTACCTCTGCTTGCTCGCGCAGTTTTTGCCGAACAATTTGGCACTCATTGTTAAATTTACAGCGCGAGTAAAGCAAGGTGGTGTCGTCTAACCATACAGGCTGCGCAGCTATAAACCACTCTTCCCCTGAAATGCGTTCCTGTATTCCGGTTTTTAAGTCTTTTAAGAAAAGGCGGCCTGCACCTTCTGCCATTGATGAGTTAATAAAAACCATTTGGTGGTTGCGATTAATGGCCATATCGCCTTCTACGCCTTCCATTTTTGTGGCGGGTAAAATGTTAACAATCTTGCCGTAAGGTGTCTTCCATACAAAAAACCAGATCAAAATAAATACTGCTACCAAACTTAGACCAATTAAGAATGAAATTAATATTAGTTTGTTTTTTGAGCGTTTTTGAGTGGTGGGAGTCTCGGTGGTTTTTGTATCGAGAAGGTTAGCCTCTGCTAAAAATCGATAGCCTTTTTTGGGGATTGTCTCAATGTACTGCGGTTGTTTTGCGTCATCCCTCAATAAGTTGCGCAGCGCAAAAATCGCTTGTGTAACCGATTCATCTCCCACAACAACATTCGGCCAAAGTACTTCAGTAATTTGTTGGCGAGTGATCACTTCCTTTGAATGTTGTGCCAGGTAGACAAGCAGGGCAATTAGCTTGGGTTCGACACGTTTTTCTTTGCCTGATATGACAATTAAATTTGCACGCGAATCTACTACTACATCTCCAATACTAAATTTCTGATCCGCCAAACTGCTCATGTAATTCCTTAACATACTGATATAAAAGCCAATAATAAATTAATTTTTTCTTGATAGATACCTGATGGTGTATTTCCTCCCTGATCTGCCCAATAGCCCCCGCTCCACGTGGCTTACTAAAAATTAAATACAGACTAAGGATCCTGACTATGCATTTTAAATGGCTTATAAGATCGGCAAGTGTTTTTCCTATATTTATGTTATTGGCTGCATGTGGCGGGGGCGGGGGCGGTAAAACCGAGCAACTGCCTATCGTTATATCTTCTGCAAGCTCGGTTGCGAATAGTTCATCCTCAAGCAGTTCGTCTAGCTCCAGTACATCAAGCTCTAGCTCATCTAGCTCAAGTTCGAGCATTGTTGCTGTGTCTACCTATAAAGTGGTTAAAATTTCTGCGCCTTCGCTGTCCGGGAATATTATTGGTGATCCCGCCGAGCGAGATATTGCGATTTACCTTCCTAAAGAATATTTCAGTTCAGATGCGCTTTTACCGGTTGTGTATTACCTGCCTGGATTTGGCGACTCAACAATGATCAGTATGGCATTGCCGAATGATTTTGATTCGGAGCTTAAAGGTTTGATGCCCATGATCATTGTTATTATTCCTGGTATCAACAGATTCGGCGGCAGCTTTTTTGTGGATTCGAGTGTGATCGGCAATTGGTCTGAGTTTGTGGTTAAAGATGTTGTTAATTATATGGATACAAACTATCGAACCATACCGAAAAATACCGGCCGTGGAATGAGCGGACACTCAATGGGTGGATTTGGTGCGCTCAATATTGCTATGCGCCACCCTGACGTTTTTGGTTCGGTCTTTTCACTTGCACCGGGATTGGTGGGCACCAAGGGTATAGAAGATACCCAAATATTTGACTCTCCCGCGCACATCAGATCGTTTATTGCTGCCATGGAGCCTATTAAAGGTATGAGTGATTCGGCGGCCTTGTTGGCGCTTGATCAAAATGCCCAGTCTTTTGAAATTGGTTCTGATATCGCATACGGAATGGCATTCGCACCCTCAAAAACGCCACCGTATTTTGAGTATCCTTATAAGCTGGTTGGCAATGATCTTGTTCGTGATGATGTCATTTTGGCTAAATGGGATGCGGGTTTTGGTGCTGTCCATAAAGAAGTTGATGAGTTTAAAGCCAACTTAAACTCACTCAAAGCTATTGGTCTTGATTGCGGTATTAATGATGAATATCAATGGATCGTTCGCGGTTGTAATTATTTTGACAGTGAATTAAAAGCAGCGGGGATTAATGTTACTTATACCACGCATAATGGCAGGCATC
>DAOORH010000247.1:0-5368 GCA_035389145.1 Cellvibrio sp. | reverse complement strand
TCGCGATTCGCTCTGCATTTTTATTCTGCTTTTCATAGCGCCAAATATTTTCAACCGTACGCAGGGTTGCCAGCAGCGTAGTTGGGCTCACCAAAATAATATGTTTATCATAGGCTTCGCGGTAGAGATTAGCCTCATGTTGCATAGCCAACATAAAAGCCGCCTCAATGGGTATAAAGATAAATACGAAATCCAGCGACTTCACGCCCTCAAGCTTTTCGTAATCTTTGAAGTTCAACCCTTTAATATGACCGCGCAGCGAATTCACATGGGCATTGAGATAAAACTTACGCTCTTGTTCATCGTCCGTTGAGCAGAATTTTTCATAGTCAATTAAAGAGACTTTTGAATCGATAATAATATCTTTCTGTTCAGGCAAATGAATAATCACATCCGGCATACGACGCGAGCCATCATCACCGGTAAAGCTCACTTGGGTATCGTATTCGCGGCCTTTTTGTAAGCCGGACTCTTCCAGCAAACGCTCAAGAATAACCTCGCCCCAATTACCTTGCGCTTTGTTGTTACCTTTTAGCGCTTGCGCGAGATTGACTGCATCTTCACCAATTTTTTGCGCCTGCTTTTGCAACTCTAAGACTTGACCCGATAGGCGATTGCGGTCGGCATTTTCTTTTTCGTAAACATCTTCCACTTTTTTGCGGAAATCATTGAGCTGTAACTTGAAAGGATCAAGCGTTGTCTCAAGTAAGTTTTTGCTGGTTAGCGAAAATTGCTGTTGTTTGTTATCGAATATTTTATTAGCGACATTCTCAAACTCTTTCGACAATTCAAGCTTGGCATTTTGCAACAACGCCAGCTGCTCGGTGAAATTTTTGCGCTCTTGATCTAAACGCGTAGTTAGCTCTGTGGCTTCAGCAGTTACCTTCACTAAGGCGGCATCTTTTTGCTGAAATTGTTGTTGCAGCTCGGCGAATTGCTGCAGCTTTTCTTTAGCCGCAGCTAAATCTTGTAAATGCAAACTCGCGTGATCTTGCAGCTGTTGATGCGCCAGCTTCAATTGCGCTAATTCTTGCTTGGTTTCTTGCGCCTGCTGTTGAGCTTGCGCCAAATCATGTTGCAACCCAGATTGGTGTAGCAGCGCTTGATGTTGCTCTTGAATGTAGAGCGCTTTGAGTTCATTTTCACGCAGCAGGAGTGCATCTTCCAAGCGCTTGCGGGCAGAGGCACTCAGCAAAAAATAGGCGAAAAAAAAGCCAGCGGCTAAAGCTATCAAAACAATAATTAACGTAATAAACGAGCTGTTCACAGAAGATCCTTAATAAATGAGTTGAGTGGCTTATCGCCCTGCCCTAAAATTCGGTTTTCAGCATTCTAGCGTAATTCTTTAGATCGAGCCTCCATGCCTTCAGCCCCCATTTCAGCCAGCCCCCGTATTCTTGTATTTGATTCCGGCGTGGGCGGGTTGAGTATTGTTCATGAGATTCAAAAGAAGCTGCCCTTTGCGCCGCTGATTTACGCCTCCGACAATGCCTTCTTTCCCTATGGCACCAAGGGTGAAACGGAATTGATTGCACGGGTGGATGCAGTTTTCCGCAAAATTACGGCGGCGCACCCCGTGGATATCATTGTGATCGCCTGCAATACCGCGAGCACACTAACCTTGCCACATGTGCGCAGCCACTTTCCGCAACCGGTGGTGGGCGTTGTCCCCGCGATAAAACCCGCCGCAGCACAAAGCCAATCGCAAGTGATTGGCTTATTGGCCACCCCCGCTACAGTCGCGCGCCCTTATACCCACAATCTCATTCGCGAATACGCGCCCAAAGCAGAGGTTATTTCGGTGGGCTCCAGCGAACTCGTGCAGCTTGCCGAGCATAAATTGCGCGGCGGCCAAGTGACTCCCGCGCAACTAAAAGAAATTCTACAACCGTTTTTTAATCACCCTCGCAGCGATGAAATGGATGTACTGGTTTTAGCCTGTACTCACTTTCCTTTGTTGCGCGATGAATTGGCCGCGCAGTTTTCTCCCAAGGTACAATTAATCGATTCAGGCGAAGCTATAGCACGCCGCGTCGCCTCACTTCTGGCTGAACACACTTTTGATGAGCAACCACCAGAACACTGGGCGATTTTTACCAAAGACTCTGATGCAGTAACCGCACTCGCTCCTCAGCTCGCACAATTTGGCATTCACAATACCGACATCATCCCCGTTGATTAAACGCTGTGTCGCTTGCAGGTATCACTATGGCTTTGCCAGAACTCGAACAATTTTTCACTCAAATTCAAACCGCATTTAACGCGCAATCACTGCAGCGGCTTGTGCTCTCTAAATATCAAGGCGATGACGCCGAGCTTGAGCGCATAACCGTTCGCCCCATAAAAATTAAAGATGAATTGTTACTGTCATTTCTCTATGAATATCGCACCAATCACATCACCAAAAACCTAAGCCTGGCCGATGCCATTATTTTTCTAGAAAACTCGCTGGGCACTGATTTTAAAAATGCCCATATGCTCAGCGATGAATGGGAAATTCAATTGAGCTACAGCAAAAAAGGCAAGATTCTGGTGAATAAACACCGCAACAAAAAAGCGCCGGCAACTCAAGCCAAACAAACAGATAGCACTGAACAAAATACAAAAGAAAAACTCTTAGTACACAACAAAGAGAAGCACCGCTTTGTAGAACAAAGCCGCCCCTATTTGCGCGAGCTGGGCATTACCGATGCCAACGGCCAAATTATTCCTGCTATGTCGCGCAAGTGGAAACAGATCAACAAATTTATTGAAGTGCTTTCCAACGCGATTGAAAATACCGGCATAGCTAAGCGTGAACAAGTGCATATTGCCGATTTCGGTTCCGGCAAAGCCTATTTAACCTTTGCCGTTCACGATTATTTAAGCGCGCAACTCGGCGTTAATACGCGCGTTACCGGCGTAGAGCTTCGCCAAGGCTTGGTAGATTTGTGCAATCAAACCGCATCCAAACTTTGCTTAACCGGCATTCAATTTGAACAGGGCGATGTAAAACATTTTGCCGCAAAAAATATCAACGTGATGATCGCACTGCACGCCTGCGATACCGCCACCGATTACGCAATTCATATGGGCATTCGCACAGGTGCGGATATTATTATGTGCTCGCCCTGCTGCCATAAACAAATTCGCCCACAAATGAAAAGCCCAGCGCTCTTAGCGCCGGTGTTGCATCACGGTATTCATTTAGGCCAAGAAGCTGAAATGGTAACCGATGGCTTGCGCGCACTCTTGTTAGAAGCCAATGGCTACGATACCCAAGTGTTTGAATTTATTTCACTTGAACACACCAGCAAAAACAAAATGATTTTGGCGCAGAAGCGTAAGACTGAGCGGGACAACAGCGAAGTTTTAGCGCAGATTGCAGCGATTAAAGCTTTTTATGGAATTGAAGAACACTGCTTGGAACAGTTACTAGACCATTCCCTTCCTACAAACACAAACAAGCTCTAAAACTTTATCCTCTCGGCGAAATGGTGTTCATCTCCGCCTGAATGTACTTTTTCCAAGGAAGTTTTAGAAGTACTCTCAGACCAGGATGACACCATCGGATTGAATTGATTAGGATAAATTAGAAACAAAAAACCCAGCCCTGTTTTTAATGTCAGGGCTGGGTTTCAGGTCGTATCGGACTAATCTGATACGTTATATGGTGCACTCAGGAGGATTCGAACCTCCGACCGCTCGGTTCGTAGCCGAGTACTCTATCCAGCTGAGCTATGAGTGCGTTGTTGAGGCGCGCATTCTATTGGTCTCTCACTACATCGTCAAGCATTAATTTAGATTTTTCAAAAATGTTTTCTAAAATAATGCGTTAAAAATCAATGAAATACAGAAAACAATCAATCTGAATAATTTACAACCTACTTCAGATTAAAACACACGCTTACAGCAAAATGGCGGTGAGAGAGGGAGTCGAACCCTCGATACCTTGCGATATACACACTTTCCAGGCGTGCTCCTTCGGCCACTCGGACACCTCACCAGTACTGCACAAAAATCTTTTTTAACGACTTTGTGCAAGGGCGCGAAATGTACACAAGCAGCCACTAAAAGGCAATATTATTTGACGGGCCACGCGCTAAAAATACTTGTCGCATCAACTTGTGGCGGCTCTGGGATATCCATTGCCGGTGTTCCAATATATATAAAACCAATGATCTCTTCCGATTCCGCCAAACCCAATGACTGAGCCACATGCTTGTTATAGGCCAAATCACCAGTTCGCCAAACCGCTCCATAATTAAGTGCAAAGAGCGCATTCAACAGGTTTTGTGTCGCCGCACCACAGGCAATGATTTGCTCCTGCTTTGGGACCTTAGAACTCTCTTGGCATTTAGCTACAGCAACGATAATCATGGGTGCTCTAAATGGCATGTTCTTGGTCTTTTCAACCACACTCGGTGATATGGCTGGATTCGACTCAACCAATGCAGCCAGAAAAATGCGGCTCAATAACTCCAAGCCCTCCCCTTCTATCACCATAAATCGCCAAGGCTGCAACTTGCCGTGATCTGGGGCTCTAGCCGCCGCCTTAAAAGCCTCTAACAACTCAGCATAATTCGGAGCAGGCTCAATCAGCTTAGTGATGGACACTCTAGTCTGTATTACCCGTAAAGCCTCTTGGCTAACAATTCGCATCTATTACTCCTTACTTTTAAACTGCTAAATTCGTATATCGTTAAAGTCTGTACCATAATAGAAGGGATGCCAAAATAAGCGCCTACAAATAGCGAATAACCAAACGATGAGCCCAACCCATGCAGGTACCTAACGCCCTTATCTTTGTCGCGGCGGAAATTATCATAGTACTGCTCGTTTGTACTGTGATTTTTTTTGTGCACTCTCGCAAGTTAAAGTCTTTGGTTCGCCGCCAACAAGAAAAGATCTTAGCGCTACTGGAATCTCAACCTAAACCTAGTCAAGTAGCTTCCATACCAACCCAAAACTATAAAAACTTTTTGAATGAAGAGCTCGATGCTACCTCCGCACAATTTGCCATATTTTCACCCGACCAAGACATAGCATTAGAGCTGCCAGCCGATAGCCCACTCTTACAGCGTATTCTCGCCTTGCGCTATGCTTTTTTACGTGCAGAAGAACTGGGAACAACTGAGGATAGAGGCACCACCGAATATTGGAGCATTTTTCAACAAGCACTGGAGCCCTTGCTCTCCGCCCAAGGGGATTCCAACACTGAACTAGAGGCCGAGTTAGAAACCGCCAAAAAGCGTATTGAAAACCTGGAAAAATTTAAACGTTTGTTTTTTGACATGGAAAAGCAATGGGCAGCAGCACAGGCGAATGCGCAAGATTACTATGCACAGCTATTAGCTTTATCAGAGGGCGTAGAAGACCGCGCAGCGTT
>DAOORH010000246.1:0-5373 GCA_035389145.1 Cellvibrio sp. | reverse complement strand
AACAACTATGCCGACACTTTATCACAATCCCCGCTGCTCTAAATCCCGTGAAGCTCTGACATTATTACAAGCCCAAGGTTGCACACCGGAGATCGTACTTTATTTAGAAACACCGCCCAGCGCCAAACAGCTCAAAGAATTACTCGCCAAGTTAGACATAAGCGCACGCCAACTATTGCGCAAAACGGAAGATGCTTATAAAGAGTTAAATCTTGCGGATGAGAAACTTAGTGAGGCCGCGCTAATCAAAGCCATGATCACCAACCCCAAATTAATTGAGCGCCCTATTTTTATTAACGGCAATAAAGCCGTAATTGGTCGACCGCCAGAAACCGTTTTAAGCATTCTTTAATTCATTATTAAGCACATTTTATTGAGCACAGCATGACACCTTATATTTTAGTTTTATATTACAGCCGCTCCGGTGCCACATTCGAAATGGCCAAACAGATTGCACGCGGTATTGAGCAAGCGGGCAATATTGAAGCGCGCTTGCGAACAGTGCCAGCGGTATCGCCAGTCACTGAAGCAACAGAACCGAGTGTTCCGAGTGAAGGTGCAATTTATTGCAGCGAGAGCGATTTAAAAAATTGCGCGGGATTAATTTTGGGTAGCCCCACACGCTTTGGCAATATGGCTGCACCACTCAAATATTTTTTAGATGGCACCAGCAACGCCTGGGTGAATGGCGATTTAATTGATAAACCCGCTGCGGTATTTACCTCAACATCCACCTTGCATGGCGGGCAAGAAAGCACATTACTTTCCATGATGTTGCCGCTGATTCATCAAGGTATGTTGATTACCGGAATCCCCTACAGTGAGGCCGCATTATCATCGACTAAAACTGGCGGCTCGCCTTATGGTGCATCGCATTTAGCCACAGGAAATAATCCGCAAGAATTAAGCGCCGATGAAATTACGCTCTGCCAAGCGTTAGGTAAACGCGTGGCAAAAATTGCGCTGCAATTGCAAGCTGTATAATTAGGAGTTGAATAGTGATTGAACTAAGCAAAAAAGAAACTGCAAATACCGAAGTGACAGCAACGGACGAAACCAAAACTGCAGCCACAATGCCCAGCATCGAAGAGTTAAACACGGCACTCATTAAGGTAAATCAGAAGTTAAACATTGGATTTAACCTAACTCATATCAGCTATGGTGTGTTTTTGGTATTAATGAGCTGGCTGAATTTTCAACAAGTGGATAGCAGCTTTACCTTGTTGTTAGTAAAACTCTTCCCACTGATTATTTTTATTCCCGGTTTTATTCAGAAAAAATACCGCACTTACAGTTGGTTGTGCTTTGCCATTTTGCCTTATTTTGTGTGGATGACACCCTACCTTATGGGGCGCGGCAACTGGAGCGATTGGGCAATGACCTTATTAACTGTGGTTATTTTTATTGCCGCCATGATGACCAGCCGTTGGATGCAACAGCAATCCTACTTGGGCTGGCAAATATCAAACACACCTGAAAACACTTCAACTTCAATATAAAGGAAGAGCTTGTGGACTACCCCCAACAAAAACCCCGTGGATTTTTTCGCCGATTGTTTAGCGGAATAGGCTCAGCGATTACCTTCTCACGCAACTTAGTGATGAATACTATTTTCATCCTGTTTTTAATTATTTTGCTCGTAGCAATTGGTAGCAGCGCACCCAAACCACTACCAGAAAAATTTGCATTGCAAATTGCACCCAGCGGTTTTTTGGTAGACCAACGCAGCTATATGGATACCGCAAGCCTGTTGTTAAAAGATGAAAATGAAGAAAGTGAAACCCTAGTGCGCGATGTGGTGGATGCCATTAACCGCGCAGCCGATGACAAACGCATTAATAGCATTGTGTTAGAACTCGGCGGATTGGACGGCGGCGGCATCACCAAAATGAGCGAAATAGGCCAAGCACTTGAAGCTTTTAAAGCCAAAGAAAAACATGTTATCGCAGTGAGCGATAATTACAGCCAAGACCAATACTTTCTTGCCAGCTTTGCCGATGAAATTTATTTGCACAAAATGGGTGAAGTGCAGCTAACTGGCTATGGCCGTTATGTAACTTATTACAAAACCGCCTTGGATAAACTCGGCGTAAATATGCATGTATTCCGCTCAGGCAAATACAAAGATTATGTTGAGCCCTACCTGCGCGATAACATGTCTGACGAATCCCGCGAGCACAATGCGCAATGGCTCAATGCACTTTGGGCGCAATACACATCCGTAATAGAAACTCAGCGCAAATTACCTGCTGGTAGTTTGAATACGCTAATCAATAACCTCGATACCAAATTAGCTGAAGTAAAAGGCGATAGCGCGCAACTAGCGCTTAATGAAAAACTGGTGGATAAATTAGTATCGCGCAGTGAAGTAGATAATCTTCTAATTGAAAAATTTGGCGAAAATAAAGAGGACAAATACTACCAGGCAGTAGGTGTACACGCCTATTTATCCGAAGCCAAATTGCATAAATTTCCCAAGGCGCAACAAGTAGGTTTAATTGTTGCATCTGGCACTATTCAAGATGGCTTCCACCCTGAAGGCTCTATTGGTAGTGAAAACTTTGTAGATATATTGCGCAGCGTACAAGACGACGAATCGATTAAAGCTTTAGTGATTCGTGTGGATAGCGGCGGCGGCAGCGCTTTCGCTTCAGAAATTATTCGTGCCGAGATAGATGCAATTCGCGAAAAGAAAATTCCCATATTTATTTCTATGGGGAGTGTTGCAGCTTCTGGCGGTTATTGGCTAGCAACTGCAGGCGATGAAATTTGGGCAACACCCACCACCATCACGGGCTCAATCGGTGTATTCGGCGCATTCCCCACCATTGAAAACAGCTTGCAAAAAATCGGCTTAAATACCGATGGCATTAGCACCACCGAATTAGGCGGCGCACCGAGTATTGATCGCCCACTCGCCCCCAAAATGAATAGCGTCATTCAATCGGGCGTAGACTATACCTATCAAAACTTTATTAAGCTGGTAGCGGATGCGCGCAAAAAAGATGTAGCCGAAATTCACGAGATTGCCCAAGGTCATGTATGGACTGGCGCAAAAGCCAAAGAACTTGGCTTGGTAGATAACCTCGGCACTTTAAACGATGTAATCGCCGCTGCCGCTACCAAAGCAGCACTAGATGATTACAGCGTAAAACTCATCACCCAAAAGCTTTCACCTAAAGAGGAATTGATTCGCAAGCTCGTGGGTGAAGATGCAAAAGGTTTTATCCCAAAATCATTTTTAAAACCTTTGACAGATCTACAGAATGTACAGCAGGAATTATCGCCGCTGTTAAAACCGCTCATGGCACTGCAAAAAATGACCGACCCGCAAGGGATTTATGCGAGTTGTTTGGAGTGTGTTAGCCCTTAGGGTTTTACTGGACAACAGAAATGAAAAAGGCCAGCGAATTGCTGGCCTTCTTATTAGCAAAAAATTGATTTTGATAGCGGGGAGTAAAGTCACACCTACTTCTTTCTATCCAATTCAAAATATAATTGTTTTTTAATTTCATCAGCCTCATGAACGCTAAACCCGACGATAAACTTTCCCTCTAAATCCTCAAAATAGGTAAAAGCAACATCTTTATACTGCCTCATGTCGGTTAGATTAGACGTATGGCGAGCAACAACATTACCTTTCGAATCATACTCATATATTTCAATTCGATCACGCCCCCAATCGAAAAAATCTACTATAAAAAAATGATCCCCTTTACAACTCACCAAATTCACTCTGTCTGCGTTAAAAGTGTCAATCGGAATAACCAACAAATAATTATTTATTGAAAACAGCTCATCACCAAGACCGCCTTTAATATCAACCTCCCTCCTAACGACATCAAAACCGTCACAGTGGGTTACATTTTCTACATACCAATATTTTCCACGGAACTTATCTTGAGCATCGGGTAAAGAACTCAATAATTTCACTTCTGACGTCACCAAATTTTTAATTTCTCTTTCCACCACAATCGATTCATCGAGAAATTCAGATAGCGTTTCCTCTTCATTTAAAAACCAATGAAGCTCAGCTAACATCGCACTCCAAAAATTATAACCTACTAGCATATCAAAGAAGCTGCTCTCCCCTTTAGCAAAATACTCAGACTCGCCGCGATACATCTTTCGAATTCTATAACTCTTTTTATATATAACCTGCCCATTATTTTTTAAGGTATAGGTCGCACCTGTCAAATAACTATCAGATTTCACATCAATAAGAATAGAAACCTTTTCATTAGAATCGGTAGAGGCCACCAATCCCTTATTTAATACCGACTCTCGGAACACCTCTTTCGTAACGACAGGAACACTGTAGTAACTGGACATGCTAACACCGCTAAACTTTTTACTTGGGAACTCCATAAGATTCCGTTTATAGGAAATCTCTTCCACATTTGCAGAAAATAAAACTTTATCTCCGAATTTCAGCTTTATTTTTTCTTTGTTTGAAATAATGACATTTTCATCAGAACTGAAAGCGTCATGGAAATAATCGACTATCCGAATATTTGCAGCAAGTATTAATGAGAAAACCATGCACAAAAAAACTGAAATATTTATATTAATGAATCTTCTGAGCCACTTATACAAAAGAAAGGTTATACCTAAATTCAGCAACGTCCCAGAGAGGGCGCTGAACAGAAAGCAAATTACGAAAAGACAGAGAACCACAAATACAAATATAGCCGTCATAAAAATCCCTTATTAAATAGAGCCTAACACTCTAGGCTTATATAGCGCTTGAAGGATTTGCCATAACAGCAACCCCTATTATTTTTATTTCCAACGCTTAGCTGCATCTGCGTCTTTTTCTTGCGACTCAACCCAAACATTACCCGCTGGGGTTAATTCTTTCTTCCAAAAAGGGGCGCGGGTTTTTAAGTAGTCCATTAGAAATTCTGCGGCATGAAAAGCGTCTTCGCGATGGGCGCTGCTAACGCCTACAAAGACAATGTTGTCACCAAGGTGCAAATCGCCGATGCGGTGAATAATTTTACAGCGCAGAATTTTCCAGCGGGACTGGGCTTCATCCACAATCGCCTGCAGGGATTTTTCTGTCATGCCAGGGTAATGCTCCAAATGCAAACCCAACACATCGCGGCCTAAATTTAAATCGCGCACGCGGCCCACAAAGGTGACAACGGCACCTGCGGCTGTATCGTCTGCGACAAGTGCTTTGTATTCTTCACCAACATCAAAATCATTTTGTTGAATGACAATCATCTTAGCCGCCCGTTACTGGCGGAAAAAAAGCAACTTCATCGCCATCTTGAATAGGGTGCGATGCTTTTACCAAGGTTTGATTTACCGAGAACAATAATTTATCGCTCGCCAAAAACTCCAACCAAGTGGGATGAAGCTCAATAA
>DAOORH010000245.1:0-5375 GCA_035389145.1 Cellvibrio sp. | reverse complement strand
CGCCCAACTCATGCAAACCGGCAAACGTATTTCGGCTTATATTTTAAGCCTTGCATTAAGCTTCGGCCTCTCTGCCACAGCGTACAGCGCATCGTCCATTACACTTATTGCGAGTGGTTACACCGACAAAGGTGGCGAAGGCGTTTATGGGTTAACCTTTGATGCAGCAACCAATCAATTTGGCGAATTGCAATTACTCGCTAAAGCCACCAATCCCTCGTTCGGATTAAAAAATAACAATCTCTGGTACTTTGTGGGTGAAGCCGAAGGCGGCCAATTACTTACTTTCAACCAAAACGAAAAAAACGAATTAACGTTTCTAGAAAATGTATCCACAGCGGGTAAATCGCCTTGTTATGTTGCCAAACGCAAAGACGGAAAATTTCTGGCAGTCGCCAACTATAGCTCTGGCAATTTAGCCGTATACGCGCTGGATAAAAAAGGCCTACCCCAAGGCGAGCCGCAATTAAAACAACATCAAGGCACTGGCCCCAACACTAAACGCCAAGAAGCCGCGCACGCACATTGGGCTGGTTGGTCACAATTAGCGGATAAATCTACCGGCATTTATGTAGTGGATTTAGGTATCGATAAAATAATGTGGTATCCACAAAACGCTAAAGGCGAATTAGCCGAAGGCCAAATTGCGTTTAACGCCGCCCCCGGCGATGGCCCTCGTCACTTAGCGATTCACCCGAAAAAGCCTTGGGTGTATGTGGTTAACGAATTAACTAATACCTTGTCTTTCACACAACAAGACAGCAAAGGCCACTTAACGGAAGTACAAAAAATGTCAACCTTACCTGCAGACTTCAAGGGTAAAAATACCGCAGCTCATATTGTTATCAGCACAAACGGCAAGCACGTTTACACGTCGAACCGTGGCGATGAAAATAGTATTTCAGTTTTTAATATCGCCGACGATGGCCGCCTAACCCTAGCGCAAACCATTAGCAGCCAAGGCAAGGTGCCACGTTACTTTTTGTTGTTAGAAGATGCGAAGAGGATGTTAGTCGCCAACCAAGAGTCAGACAATGTGGCGGTTATGAATGTTTTGGAAAATGGGCAGTTGGAATATACAGGCGTACAAACCAAAGTGCCTAAGCCTACGTTTTTAGCTGTTCAGTAAGCAGAAGAATTAACTAAACGGGCCTTTTGGCCCGTTTGTGTTATTAATGACAATTGAATTTTTTGTAGAATTATACGGCTCACAAACATAAATACTCGGAGGAGAAAATGCATTACCTTATTTATGTCCTCTTACTCCTTGTCACTTTTTTCTTTCCACTATGGATTAATGTGGTGCTGTTTGCGATAAATTATTTTGTACCAGACCCAATTCCTTATATTGATGAAATTCTGCAAGCCGCGATAATCCTTAAAAAAGCCACTACGAAACTTAAACAAGTTAAGCAGGTTAAGAAAACGGATTGACGGCACTTACTAACACTACCTTACTAACACTAGCTCCCAACCAAATCCCTCCAGCTGATATTAAATAATAAAGACAACCCAACTGCATCTATATGCGCGAAGCTTCCGTCTAACTTTTGCTACCTACAAATCGATTGCCAGAACGCATGCACCTCTAGGATTAACTTACCCACTGCGCGCTCGTGGATAAGTGTTAAATATATATATCAAATAGACGTTAAAAAAAAACGAGGCAAACCATGAATAGTGCACGTAAAAATGAATTTTCAGCTAAATTAAGTTTGCCTTGGCAGGGATGGCTAGTGGGTGGAATTTTTCTTTTATATAGCCTCGCAGCAGTTTTCGATCACGTTATGAGCTTAAGCCAAGGCGAGACTTTTTATCGTGCGAGCGGCATGAGCGAAGCGCAGGTTGTGTATTTCTCAAGCGTGCCAGTTTGGGCAATGATTGGATGGACGTTGTCAGTTTGGGGCGGGTTATTTGGTTCACTAGCTTTACTTTTTCGTAATCGCTTTGCGGGCGTTTTATTTTCTACGTCATTACTAGGTGGTTTAATTTATATGTTACACGTGCTGGTACTTTCTGCTGGCCGTGAAGCTATGGGCGTTTTATGGGTAATGCCTATTGTTATTGCAGTAATCACAACAGCCATTATTTTCTATTGCCAGCGCTTAACCAAGTTAAGAATTTTAGGTTAGCCATCTACAGTCCAATTCATCATCACACTCGCTTAGGCGAGCATGATGAACCTGCAACAAAAAAATTATTTAGCAATCTGCTCGCGCAATTTATCTTCTTGCTCGCGCAGCTCTGGCGTAAATTCCTCACCGAAATCTTCCATTTCAAACACGGGGCGAATATCAATATCGGAATCTTCCATCATCGGATTTGGGCAGCGCTTTACCCACTCAATCGCCTCCTCCATGGACTTCACATTCCACATCCAGAAGCCCGCAATTAATTCTTTGGTTTCGGTGAAAGGGCCATCCGTAACGATTCTGTCTTTACCTGAAAAATGTACACGCACAGCTTGTGAACTTGGCTTTAAACCTTCGCCCGCAAGCATGATGCCGGCTTTTACTAATTCTTCGTTGTAGTTGCCCATTGCGGTTAATAATTCAGTGCTGGGCATAATGCCCGCCTCTGAACTTTTTGTAGCTTTTACCATGACTATGACTTTCATTTGGAACGCTCCTGTGTGCTTTGAGAATGAATTTAAGTAGATTTGTTGAATTTCACTAGATAGTCGATTAACAAAACAAGATTTCGACAAGAAGAGTAAAAATAACGTGAAGGGACTGCAATCTTTGTCAGCAAAAAAATTAATCACGTGAGCCGTGTAACAAGAGCAAAATTGGAACAATAAAAAAGCCGCTGCAGGTTATACCCTGCAGCGGCTTTTTTTGAGCGAAGGATTAGCTTATTTAGTACGACGACGAACAGCAATCAAACCCATCAAACCAAGGCCAAAGAGCACAAGACCACTTGACTCAGGTACTGACGCTACTTTTGTTAGCGATACGTTATCGATAAAACCACCAAGGCTATTGTTCAACCCAGTAGCAGCAAAGGTTAAATACATGGTGCTTTGATCAGCAAACAAAGACAAGGTTTTCTCTACCCACATATTATTAGTGGATTGCACTGTTTCATTTGCGATAGCCAGTTGTAGATCACCTGGAGCAGAGGTACCCCAAGATACATCTATGCCATTATCGTTGCTGGCATTATTAGTACGTGCGTGGTACCAAAATGACAACAAGTAGCTTTCACCTACACTAAGACCGGTAAGCTGTTGGAACATAGAACTGTTGTTATGAGAATCTAACTCAACATACTGCTTGCCGTCTTGTGCTGTCACTATAGTGTTGCGCTGAATCTCAATACCGGCACCAGAAAGCGTGCTCCAACCATTAATTGAGTTATAAACACCCCAAGTAGACGAATTTGTAACAATATTGTCTTCAAAACTACCGTTCACAATGAGGTTCGCATTTGCCAAGGAAGCAACCCCAGTAAGAAGAAGCGCAACAATCGTTTTACCGAAAAATTTCATTTTTGATTTCCTTTAGAGTTAATTACACATTAACTAATTTGATGTTAAGCAATTCGCTTATTTACACGCCAACCCCTGCAATTAGTGCGCCAGTATAAATAACTATTTGATTTTAGGGGCATTACACAGAACCCAATAATGAGAACCAGTTCACACATGTAAATAAAATCGACACTTCTCTGAGCCGGGATATCAAATTAATTACTACATTTAGGAAAGCACTATCTAGTTGTTAGGTCGTTATTTCAGCAGGCAGTACGCTGAAACCGCACCCCCCTCAACGTAAAGCGGCTCAGGCCACTTTATTCGCCCCCATCCCAATCTCAACTTTAAACACCCAAACCCTCCGGCATTTTCTTAATCGTATAAATATCGTAACGGCTGGACTTGCCTTCCAATTGATAGGACGGTGTTTTGTTAGCAATGAAAGGGGCTTTGCGCGGGCGCTTTACCACTACGCGATAATTCGCTTTGGCGAGGGCTTTTTCCAGCAGAGAATCGGCATCTTCGTCTTTGCCTACCACATGGTGAAAGGCAGCCATTTCTTTTTTAACATCCGCTGATTTTTGACGATCCGGGAACATGGGGTCAAGGTAGATAACATCGGGGCGATTATCGTCACTTATTTGCGCGAGATAATCCTGACTATCCACCGCCAGCAATTCCATACGGGCGATAATCTGCGCGAGTTCTGGGTCTTCATAACAGGAGGCTTCGCGGGCACGTTCTAAACCATCTGCCAGCAATGCATGTACAACGGGGGAGCGTTCCAGCATTTGTAAATGACAGCCGAGAGTGGCAAGTACGAAAGCATCTTTACCTAAACCAGCGGTGACATCTAATACCTTGGGATAAACTCCTGCTTTTACGCCTACGGCTTTGGCGATCATCTGCCCTTTGCCGCCCCCAAATTTGCGGCGATGATCTACTGAACCTTCGGCAAACTCTGCGCGAATCGGCCCCGGTGCTTTGCGGCCGGTTTGCTGTAGTGATACACCACGCTTATCAAGCACTACCACAAACTCGGGGGATTCTATTGATGCAATTTCAAGATCAACCTTCAAAGGCTGTTGCAGCTGATCAGCCAAAACTTGCGCTTGCACGGCAAGCTCGGGCAGTTGGCAGACAACCCAAAGCATTTGTGGATTTGAAGCGGATTGGTTGGTATCCATAGCGGTCTCATTGCTTAAGCCAAACAGGCGCGCGACTATATAGAAAACGAGGATATTGGCCAATGGAGATAATCACAAGCCTTCATTTAGGTGCCGCCAAAACGAGATTTAGGATAGAACCCGTCACAAAACCTAGGCATAATGCGACAACTTTTAAAGGTTGTAGATAGTTATGGCGCGCAAATCTCTCAAGCAGTTCTTCCCAACGCCAGAATCTATCAAGAACCACCCCGCGTTAAAGATGTTCGAATCCTTTCTTCATGACCCGAATTTGTTTCACCTAAACCGCCACTCCGTATCTGTAGCTTTCTTCTGGGGAATCTTTATTGCAATGATCCCCACTCCTGGCCAAATGCCCATTGCTGCGGCCGCAGCACTTTTTTTTCGCTGCAATTTACCGATTACCGTGGCACTGGTTTGGATTACCAACCCACTCACTATTCCTTTCTTTTTAGTGCTCACCTACAAGATAGGCGCCTTCATACTGCACTCAGACCCATTTACGTTTCATCCCGAATTTAGCCTTGAATGGCTTTCAAGTAGCCTGGTGCTTGTTTGGAAACCCTTACTCTTGGGCTCCTTAATTGCAGGTATTGTATTTGGCGGCCTAGGCTACGTTAGCATGAAAATCTACTGGCGCTGTCACGTTACCCGCGCTTGGAATAAGCGTAAAAAGAAACGCAATAAAAATCGCGACCGTTCGCAGTCTGCAG
>DAOORH010000244.1:3553-5391 GCA_035389145.1 Cellvibrio sp. | reverse complement strand
AAACTTTTGATTAAACACATCGCTCTTCCAGATGAGTTTATCGTTCAGTTCAAGGCTCGCAAAATCATCTGCACCAATCCACACCCATAGATCTTGCTCACGCTCTACCATAATTTCGGTATAGCCATAAAACACACCCGCCTTATCAGTTTGAGGCGGAATCAACGGATATTGAGAATTACTCACGTATTGCCAACTTACAGTCCTATTTTCCTTCCCGTAATAAACCGCGTCTAAATCTACGGCATACTCCGGCGGGTGTTTACCCGAGCGAGCGAAGGGTCCAATGATGTACCAACTATTTACGAAAATTCGATCTGCATATTGACCGCCGTTTTGTAAAATGCGTCCCGCCACCTTTTTTGGATTTTGGCGATTCACCGGTGGAATATGATCTAGCCATAGATCAACAAAATCATTTTTAGTGCGTAACTTTTCCTGTCCCCCACTTTTATTTATTGACGACGCAATACCTTTTATGACATTTGGATCAGTATTACTTACTTGGGACACACGTAAGTCTGTGGTTTTTTCGGTAACTAGCGTGGAGTTTCCACCTCCTCGTTTTTTAATATCACCTTCCCTGTTACGCAACGAATTCTGCGCTTTTTCTTCCATATCCTTAACCAATATGACCATAGTTGATCCATGAATTGAATTACCTCTATAAGCCGGCAGCCCTACCTCCATTAACAAGACTCGTTTAAGCACATCATCACGTGACATGAATACAGCTCTCTGCAAATCTTGCACTCGCAACTCGCGTTCGATCTTACGGATATTTTCAGAAATTTTCTGGGCCAGCTCTAATAACTGGGAAGAGGTAACTTTCGGATTTTCAATATCTTTTGCTGAAATGGGGTCCAACTTCAAATGTTCCTTCGCAGATGCATCCAAGGTGTTTACCAAATCGTTCTGAAAAGCTGCGATATTTTTTACAGTTTGCTGCATATTCATTCGATAAGTATTACTTATAGAGAGCTTTACTCGTTGATCAATTCCATTATCAACAACAGGTTTTATCGCTATTTGACTTAGCATATAAATAACTAACAAATGAAACGCAACAGAAAACCAAAAATAGCGGTAACCTGTTGTAAATGGATGTAAAGGATCATGTGCAGCCACAGGATAGACAGGTTTATATGAAAGTGTAGTCACTTCACTTATTCCTAGTTTGTAACGCTATATTGGTTAACCCCTCAAACTGGCATATATCAATAACGCTGATGATATGCTTATAGGAAACCGTTTCATCTCCTGCAATTTCTATGAGAGCTTGCTTATTATCTTTGCCAACCACTTTAAGGTGATCCTGAAGTTTATTTATGGATACAGGCTCCCCTTGTAAAAATAAACTGCCTTTTTTATCGATACTGATTGCAACAACTTTTTCTATAGTTGCGTTTGAATCCAAATTAGCGCTAGCCTCAGGTAAAACGAGTGACAACTCACGCTGCCCCTGTGTCGCCGTTTGTTGAGAAAATGAGGTTGAAACCATAAAAAACATCAACAGAAAAAATATGCAGTCTATAAGTGCAATCAAACCAATTTCTGGTTGCTCATCTTCACCCAGATTAATTCGCATGGGACACCACTTTTAAGTTGGTAATTGAATCAGAATGAGTGGATGTAAACCATTCCGTAATACATTGGTTGATGGTTTGCTCGAGCTGAAGACTTAACACCGCGCTGCGATGTTTAAAAAAATGGTGCATAGCTAATGCAGGTAACGCCACGCTTAAACCTGCCGCCGTATTGATTAATGCTTTTGAAATGCCACCCGCTAACAACGCGGGATTACCCATTCCCTGCGAATAGGCAATTACATGAAAAGC
>DAOORH010000244.1:0-3453 GCA_035389145.1 Cellvibrio sp. | reverse complement strand
GTCAAAATCACCAGCAAGCCACAAAGGTCTTACATGAGTAACGAGGGCAGATGAAAAAATATTTTTAGTGCGAAAATTAACTAACCGCTCAGCACTGATGGCGACTAACAATATCGACATCAGCAGTATAACAACCAGCGCAATACCGCCTTCAGCAAACTGTTCTCTTAAACTGATGTCCGCAGCGGTTGCCAGCATCGGAAAAAACAATAAAATAGCGACGAGGAATTTCAACATAATTAACCTGCAATTATTGAATGAGAGATGAAATCAGACGTGCTGATTTTCTTGCATTAAAACTGAAGGTTATTATTGATAAAGAAAAACGAGAATGGGCTTAAAGATGCCAAGCGGAGTTTTATCAGGATAAGTGGAAATATTTGCTCATTTGAGTGCAGGAAAGCAGGAGTAAATTCTTAAGGTGGTTAAAAGCAGTTCATAGGCAGATTGATATTCGCTATATCCGTTTTATTAGCACCAACCGCAATCATCCCTGCGGGTACAGCGTCATTCCCGCACAACCATGAAATGGGGCTTTCGGGGGAATCTTTAACCACCATAGGGCGAATAGACAAGATCTTGTTCTTGAGCTTGGCATGTACCTTATTGCCGAAGGTGATATGAAAAGCACCATTTTCTAAAACGATAGTTTGTACATAGTTACCGATTAAAAACTCAGCTTTAGGTATGCCAGCTTCTTGATTCGTTCTGGGGAATTTATGTTCAGCGAGATAAAACAACGCCATGCTTTCTTTGAGCGGTTTAATCAGCTCAATGGATTCATTAATTTGTGCGCGGGTATTTTTAGATTCAAACGATGGCAGAGAAATAAGTAGCAGTATTGCCATAACCGCTAACACAGCCATCATTTCCAAGAGCGTAAAACCCATTACCAACTTACGCATAGCAACTCCTTCTTAAGCACTCATTTTTAGCGGATAAACTTGGCCGCATACCAGCAGCTAGCATGCAGTTCATAGCCCTGCTCTTTTGCCCATTTAATCCCTGTACGCACTAATTTTTCTGCCAAACCTTTACCACGGAACTCTGGAGGAACAAAGGTGCTATTAAAATCAATTGCGGTAATTCCCTGCTGGGAACTAGAAAGCCGATAATGCAGGACGGCTTCTGCACCACCGCATGTCAGAACAAATCGGTTTTGATCAGGATAGTGATGAATGTCTTCCATATTTATCTCGATACTAAAGCTAAAATTATATTTCCAAGGTAAAAACTGCCGCGCGCAGAGTACATTGCCCAGCTTTTTCGCAATGCTCCGAATCCAGTAAAACCGTCTCGTTAGCAACACCCAACTGCAACATAAAATGCTGCTTAACAACCTGAGCACGCTCATGAGCTAATCTATTAAGTCGCTCAGGATCAACCGTTTCAACAGCAATCAACGCTTGATATTTTTGTTCAATACTTAAACTTGTGTCCATCAATACTTTCGATTGGTATTGCGCATTAACTGCTGCAGCCCACACTTCGTTATGAGAGGCTAATGCATCAACACTCAGCCCGTTTTTTTGTAAAGCACTCTTAACCTGCTCTTCTTTTAATGCAGCCACATCAGTCGATTGATCATACACACCTTTAACACTCAAGCGCATTTTAGGGCGCTTCTTCATGGCGTCGGTCAGCAACCGTAATTTTTCTTTAGCAGTATCTGTTAGCTGATACTCACCCGCTGTAAATTCAATGCTGCCTAAATCTTGCTGTGAATTTACAAGATTACTTAAAAACTTGAAGGGCGATGTCACAATTTTTTTCAAACTATTGGTGAGCGCACGAACAATAATATCGCGAAGTTTAAACTCAGGATCATTGGGAGTACCGGCAATTTCTGTATCCAAAACTGCAATACCGTTTGCATCAGTCAGTAGCGCTAACCCAAGACGCAAAGGAATATCCATTACACGAGTACCACGTACCTTTTCGCCAAATTCTAAATGATCTATTACTACATGATTTTTGCCCAGAATTTTGCCATCTTCGTAATGGTAGTTTAAATCTGCGCTCAGCAAGCCTTTATTAATTCGCCAACCCGCATATTCCGCCGAATAGGGCGAAAGCGCGCCCATATCCATACCTTTAAATGAAAATAAGGCATCTAACTTTGGCTTTTTACGAAACAGATTGCCCTTACCTTTTAAAGTCACAGGGGCATAACCATCCACATTGCCAGCCAAATTAATCACCGAGGTACTATTTTCATCCGATGAAATCTGCACTATATCGCCGGTAAATTGCTGCACAATCGCCGTAAAGGATGGCGTTAAGGATTGATCATAAAAACCAACCGCTGCGTTATTAACTGCCAACCGATCAGCCGTAAATTGCCAAGGCCTAGCTTCATTTACAGCAGCGTTCGCAATAGGTGAAGTAGGTGCGGCGTTATTAGCAACAGGTATTGGGGTTAAAATCATCGCCTGAACATTGGTTTTTCTGTTTTTATCAATAATAAATTGACCATCCAATTCATCTAGCGTCACTAGCGGTGCGTGAATGGATTTTTCCGTTAATAAAATTTCAGCATTGTCCCAGGCCAAACTTTTCCACTTAACCGCGTCTTGCTCCATGCTGGTGGGGCGTACTTTTAAATCTACTAATTTTCCGCTACTGATAATTTTTTGCGGTTGCCCTTGCACCAAAGTCACATGATTCTGAAAATCAATTGAGCCTCTTAATACCTCTAGTGCAACATAGGGTTGCAAGGCACTGTTGAACCACTGGAAGGGGATATTGCGCGCATCTATATCCAGCTCACCCGTAATTGATTCCAAATTCAACTTGCCAGACACCGAAACCTGTGCCGCTTTATTTAGATCTACCTTAAGCGTAAAACCTGCAGGGTTGTGCGTGCGCAAATCAATATTAGAAAGCGTGAAATTTAACGGCGCAGCAACTAATGGCATATTGTTGAGCGCTAACAAATTAGAATCTATCGCAGAGTTAACGATAGTTAGTTTTTTAATCAGTATCGGTACGCCAGATGATTTTTTCGAGGTTGGATTTTTATTAAGCTTATCTTGATGTTTAAGAATATCCGAAAAACTCCACTGACCATTTTTATCTTGATGAGGCTTGGCCATTAATTTTTGAATTGCAATCTCATTAATCACCAAACTACGCTCACGCAATGATTGCAAGCATGCGAAATTAATGTGTAGTGAATCTGCCTGCCAAAGATCGGCAGTGTCTTTTAAGTGATTGAGATTGATATTGCATTTGAATAGCTGCACATCCAGTTTGTCATGTTGCAAGCTATGACCGGTTTGCAGTTGATAATTTTCTGAGACAGCGCGATTTAACCAAGGCAAAACCAAGGTGTAATAGGCAAGACAAATTAAGATTAAAAGGATAAGCAGAACACGCAGAAAAAGTGAGCGGTATAGAGCGAGCAGAAGGGTTTTCAAACTAGACATAGTTAAGCAACATTAACTCCGATGT
>DAOORH010000243.1:0-5410 GCA_035389145.1 Cellvibrio sp. | reverse complement strand
GAGCCAGATGGTCGCGGTGCGGTGGGCTATGCATCCTCAACCGATTTAAAAAATTGGACGGTGGGCGAAGCCTTTTTAGCGCCAGGTTGGTTTGGCGAAATGGAAGTGCCGCAAATTGAAAAAATTGGCGAGCGCTATTATTTATTTTGCTCTGTCTCTACCCGCTTTCACTCAGCGGCGCATCGCGCGCAACCGGGCTGTGAACCACAAACGGGCGTTAAATATTTTGTGTCGGATGCGATGCTTGGTCCCTACGAATGTATCGGCAACGGCTTTTTAACTGGCCCCAAACAAGATGGCCTTTATTCCGGCCGCATCATTCAAGATGCGCAGGGCGATTGGCAGTTGATGGCGTTTATGGGTAATGACGCAGAAGGCAAATTTGCGGGCAATATTATTGACCCGATTCTCGTAGTACAAATGCCAGATGGGCAACTCAGCCTTAATGACTGATCTTTCTAAAAGGCTAGATACCAAGAACAGAAAATCTAGCCTCCACAAAACAAAAAACCTGCCATAAAGGCAGGTTTTTTTATGCGACAAATCAGCGCTAATTAAGCTGTTTTGCGACGACGCACTGCAACAAGGCCTAACAAACCAAGGCCGAAAAGTACAAGACCAGAAGATTCAGGTACTTTTGTTTCAACACCAACAGAAAACGCATCAAATCTGTAGAGGTGAGCAGTGCCGGTAGCGAAACTATAGCCGCTACCAAAGCCTGCCGCGGCAATAACAGTTTGGCTTGTATTAAGTGTTGGTGCAGACCAAGTGGCCTGTGCAAATGCTGTTTGCACATCAGACAGGTTAGCGTTGTAAGTTCCTGCTGCAACAGCACCTAGATTATATAAGTTCAAGAAAGAAGCAATATTGGAGCTTTCGGATACTGGAATACTGGTGATATTCACACCATTAACCTTACCGCTAATATTTTCTTCTTGACCACCACCGCCCATAGCCAATACATAAAAGGTGGTATCAGCAGATGCAAGATTGAAGGTCATGGTTGAAAGTTGGGGAACTTGGGTATACCAATCTACGTTGTTTTGGTAAAGCAGGTTGTTGATGCTCGTAGAGGTACCACCAAAAATGGCGAAGTCGTTATCTGCAACCATTGAAATGGTAAATGGGGTGGCGCTAGCGTAACCCGCGGTTGAAAGAGCAAGTACAGCAGCAATCTTAGAAATAGCTTTAAACATGTGTAGTTCCTTGAAGAGTATTAATAGTCATTTTTATCGGGAATGTGTGCCAATAAAAACGCAGCGGATCAAATTTTGAGATTTGTGTAGCAGCGCAAGCGAGACATGCATCACAAAAAACCTCTATAACATTCATCCTTATGCAATTTACATGCTATCTATATATATTGCATATAAATCAAAAGCATAACAAATTTACATAAAATTCCTCCTTGTTTTTCTGTAAAAAAAATCGACATATATACCCCAAAAAGTCATTTACGACTTTTGCCTTTTAGACTTTTTAATCCTTCCAAGTGTGTTGTCACTTCTTGAATCCCGACCAGCGCTTTTTATAGCAGCATTCTGGATTATTGATACCCCCCTACTTCGTTTCCAGAATTTAGGAGCAATTAACTGTAGCTAATGGTGTATCCACGACACCAAAAATTATTACACTATTCGACTTGCTTTTATTAATTCACAGTGCTTTAATAAATAACGAATGAGTTGTTGAACAGTTTTGCTGCTTTGCATCTTGGATGGTTAGCGGCAGTTTTATAGAGTGTAATTTCCCAATGGCGAATATCAGTGACAACAGCAGTTTGTTGGGCGGCATTGAAGCGGGCGGCACCAAGTTCAATTGCGTTGTCGCTAACTCTTCTGGAGATATTCTCGCGCGGCGAGTGATTCCCACCACGACGCCTGAGCAAACGCTCAAGGCCTGTGCGGATTTCTTTCATGAAAGCCAAGCCAGTCTGGGTCGTATAAACGCATTAGGAATAGGCAGTTTCGGGCCGGTTGAGCTGGATAAAAACGCGCCTGCTTACGGCAGTATTAAAAAGACGCCCAAAAAAGGTTGGTCAAATACGCAAGTTGTCGGCTTCTTTAAAGATGCATTGGGTTTTCCCGTCGCCTTTGAGACGGATGTGAATGCCGCTGCCATGGGTGAATATGCTGCAGGTGTTGCCCAAGGTTGCGATAGCTTTGTATATGTCACCATCGGCACAGGCATAGGTGCTGGGGTGATGATTGATGGCAAGTTGATTCAGGGGATTGCGCATCCAGAAGTGGGGCATATGTTAATCGCGCCCCATCCATTGGATACACCTAAGATTTCCAGCTGCCCATTTCATGATTGTTGTGTTGAGGGTTTGGCGTCAGGCGCTGCCTTAAACCTGCGCTTCGCTGAAGGTGTGCAGTGGGTGAAAGACGACCATGTCATTTGGGACATTGAGAGCCATTACCTCGCGGTGCTCTGCGCAAATTTAACGCAAACCTATGCTCCACGAAAAATTGTATTGGGTGGTGGAGTCATGCAGCGCGAGCACTTGCTGCCCACGATTCGTAAGGAATTTCTGCGTTTGGTAAATGGCTATGCTCATGAGCATGTTGTTGCGGGAGTGGATGACTACATAGTGGCCGCTTCAGCCTCTGGTTTGTCGGGTGTTATTGGTGCTTTAGCTTTGGCGGAATCAGTACGTCAGTAGTTTTATTTTTTTGCTAGTCCGTTGATCTGTTAGTAGTTGGTCTTTGCTCTGGTTTGTATCGTCTCTACAAACCTTGCCCCCAGCCATGCGAGTGGCCGGGGGCTTTTTTTTGGCTGGAATAAAGATGCGTCTAGAAACGTATGAACATCAGGTGAGACTTAAAGCCGTATTTGTTGAGTTACGCACTACGAGATTGGTAGGCAATATCACTGAAGAAACTTGATGGCCATCCAGAATCTGTAGCAGTTTTTCCACCAATAGCCGCCCGCCGATTTCACGGTCTTGGTGAACAGACGTAATCGAAGGTGTGTAATAGCGCGTTAGGGAAATATCGTCATAGCCCACCACCGCAATATCGGCAGGGACTGATAAACCATAGGTATCCAGCGCATTAATGGCCTTCATAGCAATGGCATCGCTCAAGGCAAAAATAGCGTCAAACTCAACACCGCTGGCAAGCAGCCGCAAGGTCGCTTGATAACCTGCATCCTTCTGTCCCTCAGTCACAATCAACAATCGAGGATCAATTGCTAAGCCCGCATTCACCAAGGCTCGCTCGTAACCTTGATAGCGCAACATAGCCTCAGGGGTGTTGTGATCGCCGATCACGGCGATACGTCGGCAACCTTGCTCGATTAAGTGCTGAGTAGCCAAACGTCCGCCTAATAGATTATCGCCACCCACCGTACAATAATGCTGCCCGTCCAGTTGCGCACCCCACACCACCATGGGTTCGTAGGTTTGCGCCATATGATTAAGGCGCTGGTGAATATCAGCCTGACCTATAACGATAATGCCATCGCAATTGATTTTGCTAAGGCCAATGCCACTGGAATCCTCTTCATGCAGGTTAAGGCCAGAGAGCAGCATATCGTGCCCCTTCTCCATCAAACTCACTGAAATAGAACCAAGCAACTCTAAAAAGAAAGGGTCAGAAATTTGCCATTTGGCATTTTCTGCAGAGGGAATAAGTACCGCGATCGTCAGCGATTCTTTAAGGCGAAAATTTCTAGCCTGGGTATTGAGCCGATAATTGTGTAGCTTGGCGAGCCGCTGGATCATTTCGCGGGTTTCAACATTAATCAGCTCGCTATTTTGCAGCGCACGCGACACGGTCGATTTGGAGACTCCCGCCATTCTGGCAAGATCCGACATTTTTAGAGCCGCTTTCTTTTCGCTAATCTCTTTCATACCGTAAATAATCTTTATGCTGACTCGTCATCATATAGTGCAATTGGGCGCCACACAAAGAGACAAAAAAGCACCACAGGGAATCTTTTAGCGGTGCGCAATTACACAAAATAGCCTTAAGTGAATCTAAAACAGATTTACCAACGTCCAAGACTCCAGAGGAATTTTCTAAGCTTCAACATGAGTATTTGTTAAGAAAGGATAATGAATTACGCAAGGAATAAAGTAGTGACACTTAACCCTATTTAGCATCCTACAAAACACATATAGTCACGCCCCTTTGGCGTTAGGCGTCTAGACTCATGCTCAAGCCACCAGAACACTCTTTTTACTCGACCTATTTAGTAGATATTAAGGAATCGCTATGCCGAACAAAACGCTACTCACACTAAGCATAATCGCCATTTTGGCCGGCTGCGGCGGCGCACCTAAAAACGCCCCCACAACCGAAACCAAGCCCCCCATGATGATGGTGCAAGAAGATCTGGTGAAGATTTCGGCGGGTCGCATCGCCTCAGGCCCCATTATCTCTGGTTCGCTGCAAGCTAAAAAACAAGCGGATTTACGCGCGGAAGTCTCAGCGATTGTGGTGCAAGTATTAAAAGACAACGGCGATAAAGTACAAAAAGGCGATTTATTAGTGCGCTTGGATGACACTATTTTTCGCCAAGCCTTAATCTCATCCCAAGAAGCCGAACGCGCTGCACAACAAAGTTTTGACCAAGCCGAGCGCCAATACAAACGCTTAACCACACTCTCTAATAGCGGCGCTGTATCCACCCAAGCGAAAGAAGATGCCGAATTGCGCCGCAACTCCGCGCAAAGCGATTTAGCGGCAGCGCGTGCGCGCGTAACCCAAGATACTCAACAACTTGCCCGCACCGAAGTTCGCGCGCCCTTTGCCGGGATCGTTGGTAATCGTTTAGCGTCTAATGGCGATACCGCACAGGTTGGCAAGGCGTTACTCAAGGTAATCGACCCCACAAGTATGCGTTTTGAAGGTTTTGTACCTTCCGATCAAATCCAACATATTAAAGTGGGGCAATCCGTTACCTTCTACATCAACGGGTCTCGCGATAAAGCCTTTGAAGGCCGCGTAGAACGCATCAACCCCGTTGCAGATACCGGCACTCGCCAAGTGGGTGTGCAAGTCGCACTTACGGGCACAGAAAATTTAACCGTGGGTTTATTTGCTGAAGGCCGTGTACAAAGTGACATCAGCCAAGCGCTCAGCATTCCTGAAACCAGCCTCATTCAACAGGGCGACAATGCCTATGTGTGGCGTGTGCAAAAAGGCGTGTTGAATAAAGTTGAAATTGGCTTGGGCACGCGCGATGTGGAGTCGGGCGATTATGCAATTACGGCGGGTATTGCGGAGGGCGATACCATTCTGCGTCACCCACGCGGGCTATTAGTAGACGGCGCTCAGGTAAGTTTTGAAAAAACGCCCGCGCGCGCCACTAATGCAAGCACTACGCCCCCAAGTACTACGACCAACACCAATACTAAGAAGGAAGGCTAAGACTTATGTTTTTATCCGACTTTAGTATTAAA
>DAOORH010000242.1:0-5478 GCA_035389145.1 Cellvibrio sp. | reverse complement strand
ATATTGAGCGCTGCTTTAAAGAAATAAACCAGATGCGGATTTACGGACGCTTACAAACATTATTGGTTTTTTCTTCGTTAGCTCTATACAACATAGTACGCTGCCCTAAAAAAACACCATCCGATTTTTTTAAAATTCCTACTTCTCCAACAGGAGCTTCGCGAGTGAAGATCAAATCACCAGATTGTGGAGGTGTTCTCCGGGTCCATTGTTCAAAAGTCTCTTGAGTTGCATAGCGTACATTTTCAGTATCCACACGCCCCTTTCGCACGTTTGTTGTGCGAATCATTTTGTAGGGCGTAGGATAATCAACTACCGGTGCCGTTTTGTTTACACAATCCACTATAGAAAGACAAATATCCTTAATTTTAAATATCTCCCACGCCTTCGGAATCGTCCCCACCGGACTATCTTTAAATGCCGAGTGACCAATCCCCTTAGTCAGCAGTTCTTGCATCATGCCGGTCTTTAGGTCTTTGAGTTTATTGATTTGCGCTTGGGTGGATTCAATTACATCGTCAACGGATGTGAGAATGGCGGCGATTTTTTGTTGTTCGGGGAGAAGTGGAATTTTTACTTTAATAGGTGAGAAGTTTTCAAACTTTAGATTTAAGGTGTCATCGACCATACCCTGAGAGTTTCGGTGAAAAACCTGAATTAGTTGCGGGAATTTGAATAGATGCGCAGCATAATTGGGAGAAACTCCAGCATTTGCGACACATACGGTATATGCTGGGCTTGCGATGCCATCATACGCTGATAACCCTGAAACTCCCTGCCACATTCGCATAGTATTGTATGCAATATCATTCTTTCGAATTAATAGATATTTAGATTTATCTGAGTTAGATGTGTCGCGCCGCTCTAAAGAATCTCTTGGAACTATTCCGCCTTCTCCCGTAATAGCCAACAATGGCAAATTAACATGCCCTTTTTCTTTACGCTGAGAAAACAATGCGCCGAGTTTTTTAGTTTCCCATCCACGTAGATCAATATTTAAAAATGCTTCCCATTCGAGACTGGAATCACTCATAACCCAACTCCGCCAAAAAACCCTTCATCACAGTTTCCGCCTGTGCTACTTGCTCATCCAACTCATGCAACGAAACGCGATACTTATCCCACCAACGCTCAACCTGTGCAATTAGCGCTTGGTTATCTGCTGGTAAAAATGTTCGAATTAATTCTTTAGAAGTTATCTCCGCTTTAAAGTCGTAATACTCTTCGTTACGCTTTGTAAAAACCGCACTCACATCAAAGCCTTTTAAGATTTCTTCCTGAATATAATCATCATGCACTTCACGCACGGGCACGCCGCCGTGGAGTAATGCACACACATCAAAAATTTCTGGCGGTGGTGAGGTGTCGGCATAGCGGCGAATATTTAAATTAAAATCGTTCTCGGCAATTTCAGAAATATCCACGACGCGGGCGTAGCGTTTTATATTTTGGTAACCATCAAGCGCAGAGAGAATTTTTTCAATATCCTGTTGGCGCAAGGTGTTTTGGTTTTTACCTTCAGCGTAATCTAACTCGCCATTAATAAACAACACTTTGCCTTTGCGTTCGGCGGGTTTGGCTTTATTTAAAATTAATAGACTGGCGGGAATGCCAGTGCCGTAGAACAAACCTGCGGGTAAACCTATGACGGCTTCTAACAAGTCATCGTTCAAGATGCCTTTGCGAATCTCTTTTTCGCTAGAGCCACGAAAGAGAACGCCGTGTGGCATGACTACACCGGCCATGCCTTGGCTGTTGAGCGAGGCAATCATGTGTTGCACAAACGCGAGGTCACCGGAATCTTTGGGCGGTGTGCCATAGGGGAAGCGGCCAAAGCCATCGTTATCGCATTCGGTTTTGCCCCATGCGGCAAGGCTGAACGGCGGGTTGGCGATTACGCGGTCAAAGGTCATCAACTCGCCATTTTGAATATGCTGCGGCTCGCGGAGGGTGTCGCCTTTACGGATGTCGGCATTGAACACGCCGTGCAAAAACATGTTCATTTTGCAAATGGCCCAAGTATTCAGGTTCATCTCTTGCCCGTAGAGCGAAAGGTTGGCCGCATTTTCGCCGTGGCTAACAAGGTGGTTGCGCGTTTGCACCAGCATGCCGCCCGAACCTACGGTTGGGTCGTATATGCGCATACCGGCGTGGGGCTTGAGCAGTGAGACGAGCAGCTGAACCACTTCGCTGGGGGTATAAAATTCGCCGCCTTTTTTACCAGCAGAATCCGCAAACATTTTGATGAGGTATTCGTAAGCTGTGCCGAGCAAATCGGTTGATTCGAAATCTTCATTGCGCAAGCGGTGTTGGCTGAAGTGGCTGAGCAGATCGCCGAGTTTTTTATCGGACAGTTTGTTTTTAATGTTGAAGTCGATGGAAACCAATACGCCTTCAAGGCTGGTGTTGTGTTCTTCAATTGCTTCGGTGGCTTTGTTGAGTTCGGCACCTATATCGTGCTTTAGGTCTTTCAGTACTCCCCAACGTGCGCGGGGCGGTACAAAAAAGGTCTGGTCGTATTCGTCTTCATCCTGCGCGAGCTTTTCTGCTTCGGTTTGGCTTTTGCCAATGCTTAGGTAGTGGGCGATGACTTTCTCTTGCTCTTCATCAAAGCTATCGGACAGGCGTTTTAAGAACATCATGCCGAAGATGTAGTCTTTGTATTCAGAGGCATCCATATTGCCGCGCAGGATGTCGGCAGCTGTCCAGAGGTAGGATTCGAGTTGTTGTAGGGTCAGTTTTTGGGTCATTTGATTAATGTATCTTAAAGTGTGAATTGACATATTCTAATATTTCAAGACCATATAGCGGCTCTGTTGATGCAAGTGAGCGAATATAGAAGTCTTTTTCGTCTACAAAACAAGGGGATGACGCAGCGTCACACTCGATGACCATCACCAACCCCTCTTCGAATAAGTATTCTTTTGCCCTAAAAAACTTCAGGTGTGAAGCACCTATGAGTTTTTTAAATGCCGTAGTTAAGTTGAGCCGGAATTTATCTATTTTATTTTGATGGGCGGACGCAAGCTCATTCTGAATGCCGCAAACCTTCCCTGAATCTTCAACGCCAATCAAAAGTATTCCACCATGCGCATTAAAAAAGCCTGCAATTGTGGAAATCACTGCAAGCTCGGTCTTCTTTTTATGCTCTTTTGCTTTTTCAGGAATATTACGTTCAAAAGATGGGTGAATCTCCCAAAAAAAACTTTTAAATTCAACTCTCTGATTTTCGCCACCTTTAATCAGGTTCCGTATTTTAGCCTCTTCGCTTAACGGAGATAGTGCATCCAATAACCTATCAACACCCTCGTTTATCCGAGAATAGGACAAAAGGTTTGTCGATAACTCAGCCGAGTGCTCTTCAATAAATGTTTCTAGGGATTTAAGCTTATCTGAAGTCTCAACAACCTTTTTTTGAACTTCAATTTCCGGCAAAAAAATATCGATACTTTTTAAAGACTCTTTTGTCAATCGAGGCAACGCGGCCCCCACTGGCAAACGCTCCAGAATTATTCGACCCAACTCAGAGGAAAAAAATATCTGAATGTAGCTGCTAATCGCGACAGCTGGGTTTAACTTAACTTGAAAATAATATTCATGCTTATCTTTTTCACTTAATAAAACTTTTGGGGCTTTAGCTGCGAGACTGGAAAAATAAATGACATTATCATCCGTCAAATGATTAATCCCTTTAGAAACTCTTTTAATATATTGGCAAAAAGTAGGTTCATTAAAGCTATACCTTTGGAAACTCGTATAGTCCTTTATTAACTCCGCAAAGCGTATTGAACTGGTGGATCCATCAACGTATTTTTTTATGCTTAAATTACAGCCTGCTTCAATAATTGAATCTACATCTACAACTTTACTAAAGTATTCAGCATCTTCAAAAGCTTCAAAGCTATGCAAAATTCTTTCAATATCTGCGCTACGCAAATGCTTCATGTATCTATCCGAATCGAAGCTATTCGATCCATCGATAAATAGTATCTTTCCTTTCCTGTCGACGCGTTTGTTCTTATTTAGTACAAGAATACAAATAGGGATTCCTGTACCGTATAAAAGACCGGCTGGTAAACCTATTACAGCCTCAATTAGGTCGTCACTCAAGATACCTTTACGAATCTCTTGTTCACTGGAGCCGCGAAAGAGTACGCCGTGGGGCATGACCACACCGGCCATGCCTTGGTTGTTGAGCGAAGCGATCATGTGTTGCACAAACGCGAGGTCGCCGGAATTTGGGGGCGGCGTGCCATAGGGGAAGCGCCCAAAGCCATCGTTATCGCATTCGGTTTTGCCCCAGGCGGCAAGGCTGAACGGTGGGTTGGCAATTACGCGGTCAAAGGTCATCAACTCACCGTTTTGAATATGCTGCGGCTCGCGCAAGGTGTCGCCTTTGCGGATGTCGGCATTGAACACGCCGTGTAAAAACATGTTCATTTTGCAAATGGCCCAAGTGTTTAGGTTCTTCTCTTGCCCGTAGAGCGAGAGGTTAGCTGCATTTTCACCGTTGCCAACGAGGTGGTTGCGCGTTTGCACGAGGATTCCGCCCGAACCTACGGTTGGGTCATATATACGCATACCAGCGTGGGGCTTGAGTAAACCGACAAGCAATCGAGCCACCCCGCTAGGCGTATAAAACTCTCCACCCTTTTTTCCAGCAGAATCCGCGAATCTTTTAATCAAACTCTCTGTGACAATATCGAGCACATCGCTCGATTCGAAATCTTCATTGCGTAAACGAACGAGTCCAAAATGGTGTAGCAACTCTACAAGCTTCTTATCCGATAGTTTTCTATTATTGTTGAAGTCAATGGACACAAATACGCCTTCAAGGCTGGTGTTGTTTTCTTCAATCGCTTGAGTGGCTTTGTTAAGTTGGGCCCCTATATCGTGCTTTAAATCTTTAAGCGACGCCCAGCGTGCGCGGGGCGGTACGAAAAAGGTTTGGTCGTATTCATCTTCATCCTGCGCCAGCTTTTCGGCTTCGGCCTGGCTTTTGCCAATGCTCAGGTAATGGGCGATGACTTTTTCCTGCTCTTCATCAAAGCTATCGGACAGGCGCTTTAAGAACATCATGCCGAAGATGTAGTCTTTGTATTCGCTTGCATCCATATTGCCGCGCAGGATGTCGGCGGCTGTCCAGAGGTAGGATTCGAGTTGTTGTTGGGTGAGTTTTGCCACTTGTATGCTATTTGACCAAAGTTATAGGGTAAGGCTTTTTACAGCAAACTTTGGCAGCCCTGATTGTTATTAGCGCTGCCATGCGTGTTGGGTTATGGGGGAATAGTACCCTAGAGATAGGGTTTGGCGCACTAGGAAATAGGTGGACGTGCGGAATATAGAATCGTAGTAACTTGGGGCCGACCAAGGTACCACTGTGCTATATACAACTTCCAAAACTCGCGAGTACTACTTACAAAGGTAAGCGCAGCCCCAACCACACCATTGACGCTGTTAGCATAGTCAATCTCCTAC
>DAOORH010000241.1:0-5495 GCA_035389145.1 Cellvibrio sp. | reverse complement strand
CTGCAACCTCCTTGAACTAGCAACAACTGAATTTTCGGCTTCTGGAGGTTACTTATGTTAACTCACATGCTTAAAGCAAAATTACACATGGCCAAGGTGACTCAAGCGGAGCTTTGGTATGACGGTTCCTGCGCAATTGATGCCGACTTGGTGAAATTGGCCGGTATGCGCGAATTCGAACAAATCGATATTTATAACGTAAGCAATGGCGAGCGTTTCCACACCTACATCATTTTGGCTGAAGCCGGTTCAGGTACTTTCTCTATGAATGGTGCAGCGGCACGCAAGGTCGCTGTAGGTGATCGCGTGATTATTGCGACTTACGGCTACTTCAATGAAGAAGAGTTGGCTGCTCACAAGCCAAGCCTGGTTTATCTCAACGAAGACAACAGCGTAGATCGAACCTCCAATACCATTCCCATGCAACATAAGTAAGGTTGACGTTAAAAGGCCGCTTTCGCGGCCTTTTTTGCGGGTGCTTTTTTCATTATGACTAGAATGCGTTAATTACGGAGAGTTCCCATTAAGTTTTTATCCAAAACCATTTTGATGCTTGTAGTGGCGAGTCATTGTTCGGCGCATGCCGATGTTCCTGTTTTGGATGAAGTGACTATTTTTGCAAATAGGCATTTAGAAAAGCTTGCTGATACGCCTGTCGCAATCACCAGTATTTACGGAAAAACATTAGTAGATCAAGGTGTTTCCACCGCACAAGATTTAAGGGGATATGTGCCTAGCTTTGGTATGACAGAAACAGCATTGGGCACCATTCTTTCTATTCGTGGTATTCGGTCAGATGCAAATCCTAGTTTTGAGCAGGCAGTTGCGCTTTATAGTGATGGCATTCAGCTTGGGCGTGCTCAGCTTGCCCGGGCCCCATTTTTAGATATTGAAACCATTGATGTTTTGCGTGGGCCACAAAGTGTTTTACTGGGAAAACATGCTACCGCAGGTGCGTTTGTCATAAGGTCGGCTCAGCCTAGTGATAAGCAAGAAGCCAGTTTGCAGCTAGTGTACGAGCCAGAATATGGTAATCAAGAGGTGCAGGCCATGGTCTCTGGCCCTATAAGTGAAACTCTGTCTGGTCGCATGGCAATATTGAATCGTCAAACAGAGGGCTTTTTTGAAAATACTACGCTAAATCGCACCGAGTCCGCCGAACAAGATCGTCTGATGCGTGCAACCTTTGTGTGGAAACCAATTGATACCTGGGCGTTTAGGTTAAAACTTGAGGACGGGCATTTTAATAGTTTAGGGAGAGATATAGAGGTGATCTCCCCTGTTAGTTTAAACCCCAATGACTCAAACCCCTATCGCACCGCACTATCTTATCTTAGTGCGGGATCTTACCATTTAGAGTCAACGCAAGATGCTATGCGCCAATCCAACGGTGATTTTAATAACAATGATATGCAGAGTATAAGTTTCAAGGTTGAGCGTGATCTTGGCGATATAGCCTTTGAAGCCATTACGGGTTATCACGCCTACCAAAGTGAAAGTCTATGCGATTGTGATTTTATTGGTGCGCCCATTATTAATATAAACTCAACCGAAAAATATCGGCAGTTTAGTCAAAGCTTGCAATGGTCATCACAGGAACAGCAAGCCCTAAGTTGGGTTGCTGGGCTTCAGTATCAAACCAATCGACTGGACGTTTTGTATCGTGCGAGCGCACCTGATGATAGTTATTTGGTGGCAAAGGCGATATCGCCCTTACTTGTGGGGGCGGCAAGTCAGCGCGAGTTTGGGCAAGATGTTGATCTTTACGCTGGCTATTTTCAGGCGAAATGGAACATGAATGCAGCAACGCATTTGATTCTGGGCGGCCGCTATACGCAAGAGTCTAAAACGGCTAAACGGCACCAGTATCATATTGCGCCTAATGGTTTTGTATTGCCGGAAGGTACAGTCAATGATCCTTACAATCAATTGTGGGCGCTATTTAAGGTTGAGCCGCACAGTGTTTCAGGTAGTCGGAGTGAGCGGAATTTTTCGCCCCAAATCATGCTGCAATATGATTTGAATGCAAGTGATATGGTGTATGCAAGTTATACCTCTGGCGTTAAGTCGGGTGGTTTTGATGCCTCGTCTAACTCAGTTCCACATACGCAAGGGGGTATTTTTAATGACATTGAAGGTTCATGGGAATTCGCAGCAGAAACTATAAAAAGCCGTGAGCTAGGAGGCAAATTTATGCTTGCGAATAAATCGCTGGCGATTAATCTTGCGCTCTTTCGTTCTGACTTGAGCAATATGCAAATCAGTGAAGATGATAAAGGCATTGGTTACAACGTAAATAACCTTGGTGCGGCTATTGCTCAAGGAATAGAGTTAGATAGCCGCTGGTTTGTGTCATCGAAGTTAGCGGTACGTAGTGGCGTGGCTTTGCTAGATTTTGAGTATACCCATATGCCGAATGGCAGTTGTTATTTTGGACAAGTTGATAACTCAGTGCCCTATGGTGATGCGCTGTGCGACGCAAGCGGTAAAACCCATGAGTTTGCACCTAAGACGCAAACCAATATCGGTATAGATTCGCACTTAGTGTTTGCTAGTAGATTCAAATTAAGCGGCACACTTGAAGCAATTTACAGCTCCAAGTATTTAACGTTATCAAATCTAGATCCACGTATGCAGCAAGCAGCTTATACAAAAATAAATGCGCGCATTGCCTTAACGACCGTCGGTGGCGCGTGGGAAGTGGCGCTTTTGGGAAAAAACTTAACCGATAAGCGTGTTATGAGTTTTGCGGGTGAACTACCCCTCGCTCGTACTCTGACGCAAGGTTATGGTTCGGGTTACTATGGTTTTTACGAACCTCCAAGAAGCATTGCGCTGCAAGCTAAGATTCAATTTTAAGTCAATTGGCTTTATAGTAAAAAGTAGATTTTGGCACTTAAAATTCGACTCAACATAAATGAGCAGCAGGAGATCCCGTGACCATTATTGATACCGGTAAAGCTTATGAAGGCGTTTCAGATCAAAGTAAAAAAACTGATGAGCTGATTGGAAAAATATATGATTCGGCTACAAATCCTGGTGAGTGGTTTGATCTTGTTGAGGCAATTGCGCATTACACTCAGCCAGAAACAACAGAGGATGGATTAGAGATTTACCGACCACCAGAGTTAGTGGAAACCATCATCTCGCACCTAGAGCGAGCTGCGCGCAACAACGAATATATTCACGTTCTAGAGGACCAAAAACAAACACTTAATACCATTTATAACAACATGCCTTGGCCAATGCTTATGTTGGATTCTAAGATGAATGTCTTGGATGCTAATCAAGCTGCACATCAATTCCTTAATGTTTCTGCACCTGTTTCAATAACGGTAGATGGCCATGTACATTTTCAAGATAGAGATCTAAAAGCGGCACTGCAACGTTTGCTCAATATGGAAACCGGGCGCGATGTTCAAATCTTAAACTCCGCAACTAGCGGCTTATCTTTACTGTGTACGCCGCTGGCAAAATCTGACGCCCCAGGTGCAATTTCACAATTGCGTGCGGTAGTTTGGGTCATCTCAAATGAGAACAAAATTGTTCCTTCCGCCGATATTATCCAATCCGTATTTGGCTTAACGCTCGCAGAGGCTCGCTTACTTAACCTCTTGTGTTCGCAAGGTAGTTTGAATGAGTGTGCTGCACAGCTTGATGTCAGTGTGCATACAGTGCGCAGCCAACTAAAATCAATTATGGCTAAAACCCATGTGACGTCCCAGGTGCAGCTTGTCAGTAAGACAATGGGGCAATCATTTTTGCAGGCAGCTACTAAGCAGCTAAGTGTAGTTGTAGAGGAAGTAGAGCGAACGGTGCTTTTGCCAGACGGCCGCGTGCTAAGTTGGTTTGAATATGGTAATTCTCAAGGGAGGGTAGTATTAACTTTGGATGGGATAGGCGGTGGAACGCCTCATCATTCGCAGCATGATTCTTGGTATAAGTCTAAAAATTTGCGAGTGATCAATATAATTAGGCCCGGCTATGGCGTGTCAACTGCAAAGCCTAACTTGCAATTCGTAGAGTTTATTGAGGATATCAAATTTCTCATCAAGCACCTCAGCATACACAGACCAGTGATGGCGACGTACTGTATAGGAAGTGCCTATGCGCTCTGCGCTGCTGCAAAGGTACCAGATTTATTTGAGCGCTTAGGAATACTGGGACCAACAGTTCCGCTTGAGCATTGGGAAATTGAAAAGCTTGATCTCATGCACAAACTTTTTTTACGTATGTATCGGACTAGCCCAAAAATTTTTTCCATGTTTATGCGTTTGGCTATGCGTGGGTTACAGCGCAATCCAGAAAAAGGTTATGCAAAAATTGCAACCTCTTTAGGCGGTAGAGATCAGGAACTGTTAGAGGATCCAGTGATTCGTAAGCGCACTATAGAGCAAATACAGGCACGTAAATATCAGGGATCTGAAATGCTCGTGAATGAGTATCAAAACTCACAAGAATCTTGGGGTGTGGATTTAAATAAAATCACTATGCCAACCTTGATGTGGCATGGAGAGGCAGACCCTACAATATCTATTGGCAGTGCTCGCTCAATGGCCGCAGCAATTCCAAATATAATTTTTAAAAGTTTTCCCGGTCATGGGCGTTTATTAGTGCATGATCTTTGGGAGGACTTTTTAGAAAATCTATTAGAGCTATAATGACATTTTTAGGTGAAATTTTTTTCGTGGTTATTGTTATTTAGTGCTTGTTGGGAATGTTTTTACAGTTAAATGTGTGTGAGAACTCATATAGCATATAAGTTGCACCCAATAGCGCAATTGTCATTAAGCCATAAAATAGTTGAATGCTATTCACGCCTATATGTGCTAATAATATTGTTAGCCCTAGGAACATCACCATAATAATGTTTTGAATCCAATTGTTACCCGCAAGTACAGTCCCCAATTCCTCACTGTGCGCGTGAAACTGTATTAGCGCCAATAGAGGAACTATAAACAGCCCTCCAAGTAATCCAATTATGGTAAAGATTAGAGCCATGCTAAGCGGCGTTTTTAATTGCGGTAAAACACCAATCATTAGCGCAAGGCCAAATGCAGCAATAGGGACTAAGCGCAATTCAATTGTTTTCTTAGATAGTTTTCCGGCTGTTAGCGTACCTATAATTAAACCGATTGCTGTACATGCCATTACTCCTTGGCTGATGATAGTGTTGTCGTTGGTTAAAGTCGCTTTTGCAAAGGCTGGAAATACGGCAAGCAACGCTTGAGATGTCGCCCAAAATAAAGAAAGCCCTAATATAGCGATAAGAATAAGTCGATTTTTCGTTAGCAATTGACAATTCTTTTTAAGATAACGTCCTGTTATGTAGGGTTGAAGTAGAAATTTTTTATTTGTCTCAGTGTTGCGTAGTGAGGGAAGTCTGCGGCTCATTAATAATTCGCACAGGGTAAGAGCAATTAATATTCCCGTCAGCGGAGCGATGTTGGTAATAAGGTTGCCTGGGTTTGTGATTGGCGGCAATGAAAGTTGTA
>DAOORH010000240.1:0-5497 GCA_035389145.1 Cellvibrio sp. | reverse complement strand
TCACATAGAAATACAGCAGGGCGGCATCCAAATAATACGCAAACCCGGCAATAAAATAGATCTGCGGAAAATTTTCACGCACAGTGTTTTTAAATTCTGCGCCCCACATAGTGAGCTCATGCAGAGGAATAAACGCGTGCGTAAATAGAAATGCAGCTAAAAAATAATTGCTAATATTTTTAGGTGGATTAGTGAACACCAGTAGTGCGGAAAACAGCATGCACATCATGGCAGTCATTAATAAAATGACATCGTGGAAATTAAAAACAACCTGGTTCATTGCACGCTCTCTTGTTCAGACATATTCAAGCACACTCGCTTTGCAGCCCGTGCACTTACATGCTGACTTTTATAGTTATGATTTTCTTTTAGTCAAATTGACCTTATCAAAACTTATCTCTCTCGGCCATTATGGCAAAAAAAGAGACGGTAAATGCAGAAAACTACGCGCGTTATGATTAATTTTTGCTAAGGTTGTCATTCACTAGCAAACCAACAGTTTCCTATGACAAATACAGGTTGCTAGCCGGTCAATACGCTCATCTTTTAACACGTTTAATAAGCTAATTATGGGACGCCTATGACCAATCGTATCTTTACACTCTGCATTCTTTTCTTAACGCTTTTTACTTTAAGTGCGTGCAATAGCCTTCAACGCAGTTCAACTACGCATCTTTATATTGCCTCAGACTCAACTGCAACCGATTACAGCTCCGAACCGGATTACATGACAAAGCGCTACCCGCAAACGGGCTGGGGCCAAGTATTTCAACCACTGTTTGCAGCTGAATCCTTGCCGCGTTTAAAAAATCTTCATGTTGCTAAAACAGTGAAAGTAGAACCTAAAGCCAAAGGCGGTCGCAGCACCCGCAGCTTTTTTGAAGAAGGCCGCTGGCGTGAGATTTACGATGCATTACAACCCGGTGATTTGGTGCTAATTCAATTTGGTCACAACGATCAATCTAAAGATAAAGTTGAGCGCTACACGCCTATTGAGGGTTACAAACAATATTTGCGGATGTACGTAGAAAATGTGCGCGCAAAAAAAGCTCGCCCCATTCTTATGACGTCGGTAAGCCGCAACAATCGCTGGACGGATGGCAAACTGCATAACACCCACGGCGATTACCCGCAAGCGGTTAAAGATTTGGCTGCAGAAATGAAAGTAGACCTGATTGATTTAAACCAGCTTTCAATGGATTTATTCAATGCCAAGGGACAGGAATACGTGAGCGAAAAGTATTTTATGAATTTGCCCGAAGGCAAGTTTGAGGGTTACCCCAAAGGCTTGAAAGACAACACTCATTTTCAGCCAGAAGGTGCTGAGGCAGTGGCTAAGTTGGTGTTTGAGGCTATGACCAAATTGCGGACTAAGCCTTAAACCCCCTCCCAACCTCCCCCTTCAAAAAGGGGAGGGGCTTTAATCCCCCTCTTTGGAAAAGAGGGGTTTGGGGAAGCTTGAACTTACGCTTTGGTTTCCTCTCCGTAGGGCTCACCACTTTTTCTTTGCTCAATACGAACCTCCTGTCGTGCCTCAATAACATGCCGGGCACCGGGATTAAAAACAGAGTCAAAATCAAGCAGTGCACTACCTGAAGCGCTACTCCTTGATGAGCCTTTCCTAAACCAATCTAACTTAACTGCTTTGTAAGAAATAACTGCTCCCAGAACGGGAATAAACCATATAGAAAAGAGTAAAAAAGATCTTTTGATAGTAGATAATCTTGGCCAGAACAGAACTTCCTTGGTTAATAACGCTCCGAAAAATACGTGCGCTATAAACGCGAGAAAAAAAGCTAGATAAACCATGTTACAGAAACTCCTTGACCCTACTTTTGATAAAACGATAGTCCAGCACTAACGACGTATATAGCGACTATTGACCAAAACACAACACCTATAGAAAACCAGAACATAATCTTTTTGGGGATGAGCACCCACGAAAAGCACAAACTTACTGTAGGAGCGACTTTAGTCGCGAAGCTCTTGGGTTTTAGCATTCGCGGCTAAAGTCGCTCCTACAAAAAGGGAACCATGCAGAAACTACCAAATCTCGTATTCATCGCCCATTCTTGTGATTAAAGATAGCCCATACGCAGTCACAATAAGAAATATTCCTCCCATAGAAAGGCCTATATCAATAACCCTTAACCAACCCAGAATAGACCCTAGCAGACACAAAATAAGTCCCGATATTGCGGCAAATTTCTCGGCGCGAATCCAATTTTTTCGGTGCGATATTCCCATCCACGCATACTCAGATCCCACAAAGTTCAGCCTAAATAACAGCGGCAGGCTTTGCCATTTTTCAGTCGTTTTATCGATCATTACAATCTCCTGTTCCAATGTTGAAATATTCACTTCTAACACCGAGGCAAGAGCTTTTAATGTTTCAAGGCTGGCGCTGTTACCGCCCTCAATACGTTGAATAGTACGCACACTCAACCCAGCCATTTTGGCCAATTGTTCTTGCGACCATTTGCGGTTTTCACGCAGCTTTTTAAGAATCATAAAATGTCTCTTTACCTCTGTGGAGCAGGAAATATGGGTCAAATACTCGGCTGGCGGTTACGAAATCCCCCCGCCAGCGACCCGACAGGGCTTCCTTTATTCATATTTGGCCAGTAATTCTGCGTAACCATCTTTAAAACCAGGGTAACGAAAGACAAACCCCGAATCCTGCAAACGTTGATTACTGCAACGCTTATTGCCGCGCTCGTTAGTGGCGGTTTCCGATAAAAATTCCGCTACCCCCATCTGCTCTGCTAACCAAGTGACCACCTCAAGCATTGGTGCAGGGGCACTATCGGTTACGAGATATACCGACTCTAATGTTTCGCCAGTGCGACTGAGTTCGATGAGATGTGCAAGACTGCGAGCACAGTCATCGGCATGAATGCGATTGGTAAAATGAGGGCTTGCAGACGCGTGTTTCTGCTTCACCTGCTCAATCAAGCGGTTGCGATTAGGGCCGTAAATACCGCTAAAACGCACGATTGTGTTGGTGTAACCGCTGTTTTGAATAATCGCTTCCGCTTCCAGCAAGCGCTCGCCGCTAAATCCCACGGGTTCGGTGGGTGAGTTTTCATCCACCCAACGTCCATCCATCTGCCCATACACCGCCGTGCTAGACACAAAGATAACCAAGCGCGGTTTAAGCGCTTGAGCATTGAGCCCCTCAACCAGATTGCGACAGGATTGTACGTAAGCTCGCTCATAACCCGCATCACTGCGCTCGCTCGGTGTCATGCTGATTATAATCACCGCGAAATTTTGCAACAAAACTTCAGCAAGCTCCTCGGCATTAGTCACATCGCAAGCCTGATAGTGTAAGAACGGCGTATTTCCTGGCGGATTTCGGCGCAATCCGGTTACTTCATAAGCATCCTGCGGCAAGCATTGCGCCAACCGCTGGCCTATGTCACCGCATCCAACTATTAAAACTTGCTCTTTTGATAGAGATTGACTATTCATTACCATTTAAATGGTTTACCTTTTGATTTAGTTTTTCCACACCCAACTTGCCGATGGATGTTGGTGTTTGCTCTAAGACCGTCGCCCACAGGACGTGGGCGTCGAGCCTACAGGGAAGTATTTACGGCGTGTCATCGAGTGAATACCAACATCCAGATAGGAGCTACCATGACCCTTACCGAACTCCGCTACATAGTCACCCTCGCCCAAGAGCAACACTTTGGCCGTGCCGCCGACCGCTGCTATGTAAGCCAGCCGACGCTCAGCATCGCCGTAAAAAAGCTGGAAGACGAACTGGGCGTAGCCCTGTTTGAACGCACCAAATCGCGCGTTCACCCGACTCCGCTCGGCGAACAAATCGTTAAGCAAGCGAATCTGGTTCTGGAACAAACTGCCACCATCAAAGACATGGCCGATGCCGGTAAAGACCAGCTCAGCAGCCCTTTATCAGTGGGGGCTATTTTCACCATTGGGCCATATTTGCTGCCGCAGTTTATCCCGCATTTACAGAAGCTGGCCAACAAAATGCCACTCTATGTGGAAGATGGCTACACCCATACCCTGCGCAAAAAGCTGCGCAATGGCGAGTTGGATGTGATTATCGTTGCATTGCCATTCAACGAGCCAGACGTAGTAACTCAAGCCCTGTACGACGAACCCTTCGTAGTGCTTATGCCCCACGACCACCCGCTCGCCGCCAAAACCGAAATTGACCCCACCGAAATTGGCAGTCAGCAATTACTGCTCTTGGGCGAAGGCCATTGCTTCCGCGACCAGGTGCTCACCACCTGCCCTAACATTCACCAAACCGAAGACAACAACTCCAACGTGCGTACGGCCGCCGAAGGCAGCAGCTTGGAAACCCTGCGCCATATGGTCGCCTCTGGCTTGGGCATCACCATACTGCCGGAGTCCGCCGCTACCAGCAGCATTTACAGCTCCAACGTATTGGTGACGCGCCCATTTATGGTACCCGCGCCTATGCGCACTGTTGCGCTGGCATGGCGCGCCAGCTTCCCGCGCCATAAAGCGATAGATGCTTTGCGAAAATCCATCCAAATTGCCAGAACCGCTCTACAATAAGAGACCGGATCTAAAATAGTAAAACCGCTGCCGGCCAAGGCAGCTCTGGCAGACAATAATGAGATTCACGCATGCGCAAACACCTAATCGCCACGCTTTTTTTGCTCGCAAGTCTTCCCGCCTTGGCGACCATGGAAGATGCGCTCAGCGATTTTAAAAAAGGCAACTATGGCGCGGCGATTAAAGAGCTGAATAACCTTGGCAACGCAGGGAATGTGCCCGCACAAATCATGCTGGGCGCGCTCTACAACAAGGGCGGTGCCGTTGAGCGCAACGATAAAATGGCCGCCGCTTGGTTTGAAAAAGCCGCCAATCAAGGCAATGCTGAGGCTCAATATCAGCTAGGCCACCTCTATGAAAACAGCCAATTATCCAAAGATTACAAAGCTGCCGCCAATTGGTATCAAAAAGCCGCCCAGCAAGGGTCTGCTAAAGCGCAAGCTCGCCTAGGTGTTTTTTATGCTGAAGGAATGGGGGTGAACGAGAACGCTAACGAAGCTATTTTGTGGTCCGGAAAAGCCGCATTGCAGGGCAACGCCGATGCGCAATATTGGTTTGGCCTGGGATATATGCAAGGCAAACGTGCGCCCAAAGACACCCAAATAGCTATGGGATGGCTCAGCAAAGCCGCCGCGCAAGGGCACACAGATGCGCTTCTTCTTATGGCAAGAGCCTATGAGCGCGGCGAAGGCACACCCAAAGATGCCGTACTCGCCTACGCCTTAAACAAACTCGCTTTGGCCAACAAACCATCCTCAACCGCCACACGGCAGCGCGATGATCTAGCTGACGCGCTTTCCTCACAGCAGCTAGAAGCCAGCAACAAACTGGCCACTGAATTGCAAAAGCCTAAAAATTTTTCCTCTGCATTAAACGCCTACATCGCCAAAGCCCACCAAGCGCCGTTTAGGTTTTTTGATCGCCCCGAAAAATAAGGGCG
>DAOORH010000239.1:0-5536 GCA_035389145.1 Cellvibrio sp. | reverse complement strand
CCGGGTGTTGGATTTGCGGCTACTGCATCAGACAATTCTTTTACTTTGCCCAAACGGCGCAGGCGTTGTAATTCACCGCCTGCACTCACCACGGCAACACCGGCAGAGTCATAACCGCGATATTCAAGGCGGCGTAAACCTTCTACCAAAATATCTACCACATCACGCTGCGCGACTGCGCCTACAATTCCACACATAATTTTTTCCTTGCTGATAAATAAAAAATATTAACCCCCTCCCAACCTCCCCCTTGAAAAGCGGGGAGGGGCTCGACTCCCTTTTTAACAGCAGAAGTCGAATCTTGCGAGTATCAGCTCCTCCCTCTTTATAAGGGGGAGGTTGGGAGGGGGTTTCGTTTTAGATAGCTGCGCAAATCACTTGCACACCTTGTTGTTCAATTCGTTGCTTGTCGTCTGCACTGATACGGTCGTCAGTGACTAATACTTTAACCACAGACCAGGGCAATTCGAGGTTGGGAATTTTGCGGCTGATTTTGTCGGACTCGGCCATCACAATCACTTCGCGCGCTACCTCGGCCATCACGCGGCTCAAGCTGTAAAGCTCATTAAAGGTAGTTGTTCCGCGGCTTAAATCCAGCCCGTCGGCGCCAATAAAAAATTGGTCAAAGTTATAGGAACGCAAAATTTGTTCGGCCAATTGGCCTTGGAAGCCTTCGGATTTTGGGTCCCACGTGCCGCCGGTCATTAAAATCGTGGGTTCGTTTTCCAGCTCGCGCAGTGCGTTGGCGATGCTGAGGGAATTGGTCATGACCACCAAACCTTGCTTGCTGGACAATTCTGGCAAGAGTGCAGAGGTGGTGGAACTGCCGCTATCCAGAATGATGCGGTTGTGATCGCGAATTAACGCAGCAGCGGCTTTGGCGATCGCTTGCTTACACACTGACACTTTTTCTTCGGCGGGGTTGGCAATCAATTCTTGCGGAACCAGCACGGCGCCACCGTAGCGACGCAACAGCAGACCGTTGGTTTCTAAGGCAGCGAGATCCTTTCGAATCGTAACTTCTGAGGTGACAAACTGCCCAGCCAAGGTCTCAACGCTCACTTCACCGCTGGCGTTGAGCAGGTCGATAATGGCGCGTCGGCGCTGTTGGGTGTTGCGTTTGGTCATGAAAGCTTGCCTTAAGTTTCGTTTCGAAAGATATTTTTACTCTTTCGAAAGATAAAGGCAAGCTTTAATCTTATTAGTTGAGCACTATTTGAACTTCGCCCGCTAAAACACTGGCTTTGGTGTGACAAGTTCCGGTTCCTTTCCAGTCTAGGCTAGCGCCTACCAACAGCGAACGCTCACCTTCCATCTTATCGCCCTTTGCAGTTACCAGTTTCACATCGCCAACTTTTGCACTGAGTTCAGCCGAGGCGAGCTGGTTTTCTTTAAGCTTGATGTTAACTTCTCCCGCGTTCACATTGGCAGTGAGGCAGGCGCTGGTTCCCTCTATGCGAAGCTCCCCAGCCGTTAAGTTAGCCTCTAATTTTTTATCTTTAGGGACACCAAATTTTACTTTTAAGGTTACATGATCGTAATGGGTGATGCCTGAGGGTGATAATCCAAACTCGGTGACATTGCCGGTTTTCTTACTCCAGCCCAATTCTTTGAGTAGCTCTAAACACTTGTCTCGCTTCTCTTGCTGACAGCTAGCCTTCACGACTGCCGTTACACTCGAGCCCGTGGTACCGGTGATTTCCACATCGCCCGCTGGCACATCTAGCCTTATAAGTTCCGCGCCTGAAACATCCTCCTGCAAGGTGAAAGTTCTTTCACCATCGCTAGCCAAGGCGACTGCGGAGCTGAAAATCGCCAGTAAGGAGAAAGTGCTGCAGATAATTGTGTTGTGATTAATGCTAAACATAGGGCTATCCATTGATGTTAGGTGATCTACAAGTTCAGAGTAAACTTGAGTTACTTCTCTAGACGTATATTTCCCTCGTTTTAGATTCTCTGACTGAAAAATTTAGTACTCATTGGCGTTGTTGGATAATCCGGGTCACCCGAATAATGACATACGTCAATTGTCCCCCTCCAAAAAATCATACAATAATATGATCAATAAAAACTCATAACGAAAACAGAGGGCAAAACGATGAAAATCAAAATGGGTCTAGCGGTACTTGCACTGGTAATACCGAGTCTATGCTTCGCACAAGCGGAGGAAAAAGTACTCGAAGATTTCAAACCATCCAGCGTCAACCAGCCTGGCAAAGAATACCCTCAGGTAAATTCCCAAGGTTACGCGCGTTTCCGCATAGAAGCACCTGACGCGAAAGCGGTTAACGTTAGCCTCGGCCTTGGTGGTAAGGGCGGTACAGATCTCACTAAAGGTGCGGATGGTGTGTGGACGGGTACGACCGCAGGGCCAATGGATGAAGGTTTTCATTACTACCACCTGAAAGTAGACGGTGGCGTGTTTAATGATCCGGGCGCAATGAATTTTTATGGTTCCATTCGCTGGGAAAGCGGTATCGAAATTCCGGCTCACGATCAGGATTTTTACGCGGTTAAAAATGTTCCTCATGGTCACGTGCACGAGGTTTTGTTTCCCTCAAAGAGCACAAATTCAACCAAACGCGCGTTTGTTTACACTCCGCCGGGCTATGAAAAGGCCGATAAAAAACGCTACCCCGTTCTTTATCTGCAACACGGTTGGGGAGAAAACGAATACGCGTGGATGAATCAAGGCCGCGCAAATTTAATTATGGATAACCTGATTGCCGAAGGAAAAATCAAACCCTTTATTATTGTCACTACCTACGGTATGACCAATGAAGCTAAGTTTGGCACCATCGCCTCATTTGATATCAAGCCCTTCCAAACGGTTCTGTTAGATGAATTGATCCCTTATGTTGATTCGCATTTCCGCACGCTGTCTGATCGTAAACAACGCGCAATGGCAGGCCTATCAATGGGTGGTATGGAAACCAAAACGATTACCATGGCTAACCTAGATACGTTTTCTTACATCGGATTATTCAGCGGTGGTTCCTTCAAAATAGAAGATGTAAATGCAACGCCTGGGTTCAAAGAAAAAGTGAAGCTCGCTTTCGTGAGTTACGGCAGCCGCGAAATGATGGATGAGCGTATGCGTGGTTTTGTCGGCGACCCAAAAGCAAATACCGAGGCCCTAAAAGCAGCGGGCATTAACAGTGTGCTCTATGTATCACCCAATACTGCCCACGAGTTTTTAAGCTGGAGACGCAGCTTGCGCGAATTCGCCCCACTCTTGTTTAAAGATTAATTAAACAACTTATTCAGGGATGAATAAAAAACTCGCCGTGGCAATGGGCTCACTACAGCAAATGTTCATTTAAAAAACGCGCAACGCCATCTTCATAATTTGGCTGAGCGCGTTTTGCGTTTGGGAAGAGCGCTTGTAATTTACTTCCGGCATTTTCCATAAGAATAGGGTGTGCAACGGTTCGGAATAATTCAACATCATTCATGCTGTCCCCAAATGCCATGGTTTGATCGAGGGGTAAACCTTGGTGAGCCAGTAGAATTTTCAGCGCATCGCCTTTAGAAATATTCTTTTGCATAATTTCCAAATAATTGTCGTCTGAGAAGGTAATGTTCAAAGACGATGTTAGATCAGAATTTATTTGATTTCTTAGCGCAAGCAGCTCAGCGTGTTCACCATAAAACATAATTTTTAACGCGGGCGTTTCCAGCATTTCTTGTTGGCTAGTTTCGCGATAAAAAAATTGAGACTCCACGTGCGCTTTAAGCATGACTTCACAAGGCTTGCTAACTAACCATTCGCTGTGAGTGTAGAGATTGGTATAGACATCAAACTGATTGCCCAGCGCAATTAATACTTGGTTGGCGGTTAGCGGTAATGTTTGATTTGCAATTAGGCTTCCGTTTGCATCATGAATATTGGCACCGTTGCAGGTAATCGCGGCTATGCCACCGCCGAGTTGTTCTATGTAGCAGCGAATGTCATTGATATGTCTGCCTGTTGCAATCACCACATGTGCGTTGCGCCCGCGCAAGGCGTTAAGTGTGTCGAGTGTTTGCGTTGAAAGTTCGTGTTGATTGTTAAGAAGTGTTCCATCCATATCAAACACGAAGGTATTAACAGCAGTGTAATCGGTACTCATTGGCATTCTCTACAAATTTGGTTGTATAGACCTGGCCGTCGAATTGAAAACATTAATATTGTTTACACAATCTGATGACCATTTATCGGTGTGGTTTGGTTAGTATACAAAACAAAGTTGCTGAGGGCGCGCAATATGCTCAATCACTTTTGCTTGTGCGCTTGTTTCAATTCCACAAAAGGCAAGAATGGATCGCGGTATGCAAAACCGTGAGTAACAGATTTTCATAAAAGCCCGCTCACGTTAAAGAACTCTATTATGGAAAAGCCAATCAAGGATTAATTCTTTTTTACTAAAATAATCTACGAGGAAAGTAAGATGAAAGCATTTTTTAAAAGTATTACGTTGATGTTGATGGCCTGCGCCATTGCATTCCCTGCAATGGCGCAGGTGAATGATTTTGTTCCCGCCACTACCAATGTGATGGGCGCCAAGTATCCACAAGTGAATAGCGAAGGGCGAGTAAAACTGCAAATTAAAGCGCCGGAGGCTGTAAAAGTCGGTGTGAATTTTTGGAGCGGCCCGAAGATGGACATGACCAAAAATGCCGATGGTGTGTGGGAAGTGACTACGCCGCCACAAGTACCCGGGTTGCACTATTACACCTTGATGGTTGATGGCGTTGGCGCAAGCGACCCAAACAGCAAGGCATTTTATGGCGGTAGCCGCTACGTTAGCGCCGTTGAAATTCCTGAGCCAGGTTCAGATTACTATTTGAAAAAAGATGTTCCCGCTGGGCAAGTACGCGATATTTGGTATTTTTCAAAAGTGACGAGCACCTGGCGCCATGCGATGGTTTATTTACCGCCACAATATGAAAAGCAAACTAAAAAGCGCTTTCCTGTGTTGTATTTGCAACACGGTGGTGGTGAAGATGAAACCGGTTGGATAAGACAAGGTAACGCACATTTTATTCTCGACAATTTAATTGCCGAAGGTAAAGCAAAGCCGATGATTGTTGTTATGGCAAATGGTTACCCCACGCGCCCAAATCAACCCGACGTTGATACGAGCAAAATTGAACGCGGCTCGCCAGAGTGGGTAGCCATGCTTAACAAGCGTATGGAAGTGGTTGAAGAAGAGTTTACAAAAGTATTAATCCCCTATGTGGATAAAGAATACCGCACACTGAGTGATCGCGATAATCGCGCTATGGCTGGGCTTTCCATGGGTGGTATGCAAACCTATTATGTGACCACTAAAAACTTGGATTTGTACTCTTACATCGGCGGCTTTAGTGGTGCGGGTGGATTTTTAACGGGCGGAAAATTCGATCCAAAAACGGATTTCGCGGGAGCGTTTGCTGAACCAGAGGCCTTTGCTAAGAAAGTGCATTTGTTGTGGTTAGGCATTGGCACCGCAGAACCAGAAAATATGCGTAAGGGAATTCATGGCTTGCACCAAGGGTTAAATGAAGCCGGTAT
>DAOORH010000238.1:0-5542 GCA_035389145.1 Cellvibrio sp. | reverse complement strand
GCAGGTGGTTAATTCTGAGGGGATGGTGTTAGAACCTGCCATCACGGTTCCCCAAGGAACTAATAAAATAACAATAGGTAAAGATGGCTCAGTCAACGCCTATACCGCTGGCAACGAAGCTACACCACAACAGCTCGGCAATATCACACTCGCAGATTTTGTAAATCCTTCCGGGTTACAAGCGATTGGTGGCAATTTATTTGTACAAACTGTTGCAAGTGGAACGCCTACACAAGGTGCGCCAGGTGAGAATGGGATGGGTGCTTTATTACAAGGGCAGTTGGAGGGTTCTAACGTAGATATTGTTGAAGAAATGGTAAATATGATTACCACTCAGCGCGCTTATGAAATGAATTCAAAAGTCGTTTCAACCGCTGACCAAATGCTGCAAAACATTGCACAGAATCTTTAACTGACTGAGTAATAAGCCATGAAGTCGCTCTCGTTAAAATCACTAATACCGAAAATTTGTTCGCTTGATAAATTGATGATTGCATTCAGTGTAATGTTTTTATCGGGCTGTCTTGCGAGCAATAGTCCAAAGCCCGGTGATCCTTATTATGCCCCCACAATCTCTGCTGCTCAGGCAATGCCGCAGCGTACGGATGGATCACTCTATCAAGATTCTTATGGCTTAAGTTTATTTGGTGATAGAAAAGCGCATTTTGTTGGCGACGTTATCACCATCACTTTAAGTGAAAGCACGGTTTCAAAAAAATCGTCAAACGTGAATGTTAAGAAAGATGACAGCGTGGTGTTTAACAGCGGAGCAGGTACTTTGCTGGGTATGGATCCCTCTGCAAGCAAGGTGAATTTAGCAACCAATGTTGCACAGAATAGAAAATTTGGCGGCAACTCAGGTGCAGATCAAAGCAATAGCTTGCAAGGCAATATCACCGTAACTGTTGCGGAAATTATGCCTAACGGAAATTTAGTCGTGCGCGGTGAAAAATGGATGACCTTAAATAGTGGCGATGAATTTATTCGCATCAGCGGAATTGTGCGCCCAGATGATGTTGCGCCAGATAACACGATTTTATCTACCCGTTTAGCCAATGCAAAAATTTCTTACAGTGGTACAGGTTCACTGGCTGATTCGCAAAAAATGGGTTGGCTAGCAAAATTCTTTAATAGCCCTATTTGGCCATTTTAATCTAGAGCTGGATCCTCGCCTGCGCGAGGATGACGATAGTAAGCTAATCGAGATTGCAGTAATGAAAACATTAACCTTCCAAGCACTAATCGCCAAAATGATAATTGCAAGTTTGCTCTTGCAATTATCATTCAACGCATCTGCCGAGCGCATTAAAGATATTGCGAGTGTTGCGGGTGTGCGCGCCAACCAATTAATTGGTTATGGTTTGGTGGTGGGATTGGATGGCACGGGAGACCAAACCACGCAATCACCTTTTACGACACAATCTTTTAACTCCATGTTGAAACAGTTTGGAATCGCGGTGCCAGAGGGCGCGCGTATGCAAATGAAAAACGTTGCTGCGGTAATGATTCAGGCTGAATTGCCTGCATTTGCAAAACCAGGGCAAACACTTGATGTAACAGTTTCATCGATCAGTAATGCAAAAAGTTTACGCGGTGGCAGTTTATTAGTGTCCCCGTTAAAAGGTTTGGATGGAAAAGTCTACGCAGTCGCGCAAGGCAATTTAGTGGTTGGTGGATTTGGTGCCCAAGGAGCAGATGGCTCCAGTATTAAAGTGAATATTCCAAGTGCGGGTAGAATTCCCAGCGGTGCTATGGTTGAGCGCTCAGTAGAAACTAATTTTGCGGGTGGCCAACCGATTGTATTTAATTTGAATCGCGCAGATTTTACGACTGCTAATCAATTGGCAAAAAGCATTAATAATTTGTTAGGGCCTGATGTGGCGCGCCCATTAGATTCTGTTTCAATTATGGTGGATTCACCGCAAAACCCAGCTCAGCGCGTAGATTTTATTGCTATGTTGGAAAATCTTGATGTAATTCTTGGTGAAGAAACCGCGAAAGTGATTATTAATTCACGTACTGGCACTATTGTGGTTGGCAAAAATGTGCGCGTATCTCCCGTTGCAGTAACTCACGGTAGCTTAACCGTAACCGTTGCAGAAAGTTTAACGGTGAGCCAACCCAATGCATTTGGCGAAGGTCAAACCGTAGTGGTTCCCAGCAGTAAAGTGCAAGCCTCTGAAAAAACCAATCCTATGTTTAAGTTTTCACCCGGCGCATCGCTGGATGACATTGTTCGTTCAGTAAATAACGTGGGTGCATCGCCTAGCGATTTGATGGCTATTCTAGAGGCATTAAAGCAATCCGGCGCCCTTAAAGCCGAACTAGTGGTGATTTAAATGTTGCCCATTGATAAAACTTCATTAAGTTCGTTTTTGCCAAGCCCTAGCTCTTCACTGGGTGCGAGTGGTGTAAAAGCCTCAGGCGTAAAAGATAATTACTTTGACCAGAATTCGTTGAATTCTGTGAAGAGCATGGGGCGTAAAAACGACCCTGAAGCTCTGCGCGAAATTTCTAAAAAATTTGAAGCCATATTTGTGCAGCAAATGTTGAAATCCATGCGCGATGCTAATGCCGTGTTCGGTGAAGACAATGTGTTTTCTAGCAAAGAAACAGAATTTCACCAAGAAATGATGGATCAGCAAATGGTGCTAAATCTCACCAGTGGCGAAGGCATTGGTTTGGCAAAAACTATGTTCCAACAAATGCAACAGCTCTATGGCCACCCAGTAGAAGCCGGTACTAAATCTGACGCTATCAAAACCTTGGAGCGTAACTTTCGTGTGGCGCCGCGTATCAAACCTTTAGAGTCTGCATTAAATGAAACGTCGTTGCTGGAAGGCTCTGTGCGCGCAGGTAAAAAATCTGCCGTTGCACAAACGCAAGAAGAATTTTTAACAAAAATGAAACCCCATGCAGAAAAAGCGGCTGCTGAATTAAACGTGGGTACCGATGTGTTATTGGCACAAGCTGCATTAGAAACGGGTTGGGGAAAACACCTTATTCACGATACTCAGGGCAATAACAGCTTTAATATTTTCAACATTAAAGCCACGGGCTGGCAGGGCAAAAGCGTTAACGTAAATACACTGGAGAATAGACAAGGCGTTACTCAGCAAGAGCGCGCCAGTTTTCGTCAGTACGATGATTACGCCCAAAGCTTTGCGGATTACGTTGCTTTAATAAAAAATAACACACGCTACAAAGATGCGTTGGCCGCTGGTGGTAACTCACCGGCTTATGCAGACGCACTGCAAAAAGCGGGATATGCAACTGACCCAAAGTATGCCGATAAAATTAAAAGCTTATTAAACAGTGATTCTATACGCACTGCGGTAGCCGCTGATTCTAACTATGAATCTAGCCGCGAAGCTGGAGCGCAATCATGAGTGGAATTCTTTCGAACGCTATATCTGGATTGCAGGCTAGCCAAATTGCCCTGCGCACTGCCGGCAATAATATTTCTAATGCCAATACGGCTGGTTATAGCCGTCAGAATGTCAATTTCGGAACTCGACCTGAGCAACAATATGGTAGTTCAGGTTTTCTTGGCAGTGGTGTTAACACGGAATCTGTTCAGCGCGTTGTTAACGAATTTATTACCACGCAAGTACGTTTGGACACTACCAGCTTTAATCAGTTGGATAAATACAATCAAAGTATTGGCAAGGTTGATAAATTATTTTCAGATGCCAGCACGGGCTTAGTAGGCAGCTTTCAAAGCTATTTTGCAGCATTGCAAAATGGCGCTAGCGATCCATCCTCATCGCCTGCACGGCAATTGATTATTACGCAATCAGAAAGTCTGGGTTTGCGTTACAACACGCTATACGATCGTTTGCAAGAAACTGAAAAAAGTGTGGATAACGAGATTGGCACCTTGGTTGGTCAACTCAATGCCTTGGCTAAATCGGTGGCGAATTTAAACCAATCTATCGCTGAAAAAAATGCGTCGGGATCTGGTGGTGCGCCTAATGCTTTGTTAGACCAACGTGAAGAGGCTTTGCGTAAACTCGCTGAAATTGCATCGGTACAATTAGTTCAGCAAGATGGCGGAGATATTAATGTTTTTGTTGGTAATGGCGAGCCACTGGTAGTAGGCCCGCGCGTTAGCAGTTTTAAAGTTGAAACTGGCGGTAAAATTTTGCTCAACACCAATTCTGGTGTTACCAATATTACGGATGCCGTTACTGGCGGGCAACTCGGTGGGTTATTGAAATTTAAAGCGGATGTGTTGCAGCCTTCATTGAATGAAATAGGGCGCATAGCTATTGTCATGAGCGATGCCTTTAATAAAGTACAAACCCAAGGCTTAGACGCAAACGGAAATTATGGTCAAGCGATGTTCTCCGATATTAACGATGAGAATATTATTTACAGCCGCGTAGCCCATGGCAAAAATGCCATGCCCGATGACCGCGTGCTTTCATTAACAATTGAAGATGCAAGTGCGATTACGATTGACGATTATAAGTTTGATGTTTTAAGCGGTTCTAGCAACTATGTTATTAGGCGAGCAGCTGATAATTCAGTTGTCAGCCAAGGAATTTTATCGGGTGGTTATCCGCAAGAAATTACATTCGAAGGGTTAAAGCTCACCTTGGAAGGCGGTACTTTTCAAGGTGGTGATAGTTTTACGTTGCAGCCAACTCGCACAGGTGCTCGAGATATAACGGCATTATTAAAATCACAGGAACAATTGGCATTTGCATCGCCAATTCGTACTTACAGTTCGGGTGCGAATGCTGGCAATGGTACAGTCAGCGCAGGTGAAGTATTGAGTTTGTATGACGCGGACAATAACCTCTTGCCCGCGTATTCTGTACCAGGGAAATTGTCGCCACCCTTAGTGATTCGTTTTACCTCAGAAACCACCTATGAAGTTTTAGACAATTCTGACCCAGCAAATCCAAAACCTCTTAATCCCGCGATGCGCGAGCAAACTTTTTATCCGGGGCGTGAAAACACCTTGTTTACAACGGATAAAGGCGAGCATCGTATTATTGGCAATGGTTCAAAGTTAGGTTTGCCGTTCGGTAGAGCATCTACCAGTCTTATTTCTACCAGTCTTGCGCAGTTAAATGGCTACCCAGCAGAGCAATTTACGTTTTCAACTACTGACAAAACGACGGGGCTGGTGAGCTCGCAAGTTATGGTTGCCAGTGCTAATGCATCGGCTGCGCAAACAGCGGCGCAGTTGAATAATTTGCGTGGAGTGAATGCGCAGGCCTACACAACAGCAACTATCACCGATATCAACATTGATTCAACTGCCTTTGCTGTGCCATTACAGTTGAGTATTAATGGCGAAAATTTAATTGAGCGTAATGGCTCAACCCTAGCGACAGACGTTCCAAACCCAAGTGTGGACGAAGTGGGCTTCAATAATTATTTAAGGGATCAAATTAATTCGAATGCTAACTTAAAATCTTTGGGTATTCGAGCTGAAAGTGGCAGCAATCCGGTAACGGGTATGCCAGAGTTGAAATTGGTTGCATCATCCGGTGTGGATTTAGATATTCGTTTTACTGCTACCAATGCA
>DAOORH010000237.1:0-5559 GCA_035389145.1 Cellvibrio sp. | reverse complement strand
CAACACCATGTATTTACACCTTTTGATGCAGATTAAATACCTCAGGAAATGCATATAAATAATCTAAGACGGCAACAAAGCTAATCTATACTCAATCTTATAACTGTAAGCTCATTTTTGGAATGCGCCCCAAGAAGCACATTCAATAACACTCAGGTTAGAGGCTAGTGCTCAATGCTCAAACGTATTGCCGTCAAAGATGTTCGCATGGGGATGTTCATTACCGAACTCTGCGGCTCTTGGATGGAACACCCTTTCTTCAAAACTAAATTCCTACTCGAAGATAGCCATGATCTTGAAAGTCTTATTAAAAGCGGCATTAAAGAGGTGTGGATCAACACTGACAAGGGCTTGGATGCGGATGAAATAGTACCCGGTAAAACGCTTTCCGATATTGAAGATGAAACAGAAAAAATGTTGCGCGATGCTGCGCGTGCAAAACGCATCGAAAAAACCAGCATGGACGAAGAAGTTAAAAACGCACAGAAAGTATGCAGCAAATCAAAGGCCGCGGTTATTAGCATGTTTAATGATGCGCGCATGGGCAAGGCTATTGAAGTTGCACAGGCGCAAGAGTTAGTTGAAGAAATATCAGAATCTGTCCTTCGCCAACCCCACGCACTGATTAGCCTCGCCCGCTTGAAAAACGCCGACGAATACACCTACATGCACTCAGTTGCCGTTTGCGCACTCATGATTGCTCTAGCGCGGCAGCTGGGATTAGATGACGATATGGTGCGAGAATGTGGCCTTGCCGGTTTGCTGCACGATCTTGGTAAAATGGGTATTCCCAATAAAATTCTGAACAAACCTGGCAAACTTACCGACGAAGAGTTTTCTACAATTAAATCGCACCCTGAAATTGGCGCAAATATTTTAATGGATAACCCTTTGGTTAGCCCTATGGTGTTGGATGTCGTTCTGCATCACCACGAAAAAGTGGATGGCAGCGGCTATCCCCATAAGCTCTCTGGAGACACCATTAGTCTTTTCGCCAAAATGGGTTCAGTGTGTGATGTGTATGACGCTATTACATCTAACCGCCCTTATAAAAAAGGCTGGTCGCCCGCGGAATCTATTCGCAAAATGGCTGAGTGGAGCAAGGGGCATTTCGATGAAGCCATATTTCAGGCATTTGTAAAAACCGTAGGAATTTATCCCACAGGTTCGCTGGTTCGCTTGGAAAGCGGTCGCTTAGGTGTGGTTACTGAACAAAGTGAAACATCGCTACTCACGCCCAAAGTAAAAGTGTTCTTCTCTGCAAAAATGAAGGCACCGATTCTGCAAGAAACCTTGGATTTATCGAAGCTTATTGGCAAAGAAAAAATTATTGGTCGCGAATCGCCAGACGACTGGGGCTTCCGCAATTTAGATGAGTTGTGGAGTGGGCTCTAATTAAGCCCTTCAATTACACAACCACGGGAAATTCAGCATAAAAAGTACTTCCCTCGCCTAATGCAGAGACAAATCCAACTCGCCCCCCCATACGCTCTACAATCTCTTTGGTAATAGCCAAGCCCAATCCAGTTCCACCTTTTTTACGCGTATCAGAAGAGTCAGCCTGATAGAACTTTTCAAAAATATGCGCTTTACTCTCTTCAGCCAAGCCCACCCCTGTATCAATTACAGAGATACGAACGAAGCCGTCATTTTGAGTTAAGGTAATTAACACATCAGTATCAGGCTTAGAAAATTTTGCGCCATTGGATAAAAAATTGGCAAGCACCTGCAATAAGCGAATATCTTCAACATCTACCCGAGGCGCAATACTTGCAGGCGCCACCACAAAACGAACACCATATTGATCGGCATAGGATTGATTTTCTGCTACCGCCCGTTCAATGAGAGGCATCAAGGTTTGCGGCTCACAATGAAAATCAAGTTTTCCATCTAGCAACTTATCCATATCCAGCAAATCATTAATTAATAACTTTAAACGCTGAGCATTTTTGTAAGCGATACCTAGAATCTGCTGGGCTTTTTCAGGAAGCTCACACAAAGCACCGCCCACCGCCAGCCCTAAAGCGCCAGTAATAGCGGTTAGTGGTGTACGTAATTCATGACTAACCGTTGATACAAATTCCGTTTTAACCTTATCTAATCGTTTGCGCTCAGTAACATCCCAGCAGGTTCCAATCATCGACACTGCAGCAGCATTTTCATAAATAATTTTCGCGCGCGATGCGAGATAGTGAATAGAGTGATCAGCCCAGACGACTCTATATTCCGTATCATAACCTTGCTGCCCCTCTATGGCCTGTGCAATTTCCTCGAATACACGCTGACGATCCTCATGGTGCACGAGCGCCAAAAAACTTTCATAGTTTGTAAGTGTAGTGTTTTCGTGAAGGCCGAACAGTGCACGCATTGACGCATCCCACTGCACATTATTATCACTGAGTTGCAAACTCCAAACACCCATCGCCGACGATTCCAGCGCCAGCTGAAAACGCTCCTCACTGTGTTTTAACTCTCTATTTTTCTTATTGATATCAACGGTCATTGCTTCTGCAAGTTTAAGTGCACGCTCGCGCTGACCAGAAAACATTTTCAACAAAAGAAACAAGAAAAAACTAAAAATTGCGCCCACGATTAAGACTATTTTAACTAAATGGCTTTTTCGCTCTGCGATTAATAAGGGCGTATTAATAACTTCTATTGACCATATTTGGCCGTAAAGCTCGAGTTTATCTAACCGCTGAAATCTAGCCTGTACAAAATCAGCATTTTCGGAGGAGTTATACAACAATTTATCGCGTGAGCGGATCACACCTGAATAGACTTTAAAGGAAAGGAAGCTATCCTCTGCGCGAAAAATACCTTTCATGAAATCGTTAATTCGAAATGGGCTATAGACAAAACCTTGTAGCGCTTGCCAACGTTCATCACTGGTGTTCAAGGGGTTATTTTTCTTATAAATAGGTAAATACATCAGCATTCCCGGCTGCACCGGACCATCATTCTCTTGCACCAAGGGTACCCGCGCCGAAAGCCCCGCCGTATTTTTTTCTACTGCGTAATTCATTGCGGTACGGCGCACTGTTTCGGTATACATATCGTAACCAAACGCCGCAAGATTACGCCCAGAAAATGGCTCTATATATAAAATTATTGAGTAGTCTTTACGGGGGGGTAGCACGGGGTGAATAGTGAATTGTGGGAAGCCTTCTGCACGAACCTCCTCAATGGTCGCGCTTAACTCAGCAGGTTTAATCCATGCGCTGTAACCCACCCCAAGATGACCGTGAAAATTTTCATCTAAATTGAGTTGTGCGATATATTTTTGAAACTCGTCACGATCAACGGCTGTACTTGCCGCAAACAAACCCGCCGCACCTAACAATATTTGTTCCTGTGCTTTCATGCGCGTTTGCAAAGTTTGTTTTAACTCTTTCACCTTTTCTTGAAAAGCAAATTCTAAATCACGTACTTCTTTACGGTGTAGCTCTAAAGCAGTTATGACCGTCAAGCATAAAGCGCCCAACAGCACCAAATAGGGCGTCAGCAATTTAAGTGAAGCGCCCTTAAATAACGATTTTTTTTGCATAATACTCACTGTATTTATAGGCGTCATTAAATCGCATTAAACCAAACTGCATTGGCTATTTCATTTGCAGCAAGTGGTTTGCTAATAAAATAGCCTTGAAATTCATCGCAACCGAGATTTTTCAAAAAATCGAGTTGCTGTCGCTCTTCTACCCCTTCCGCCACTACACCAAACCCCATAGCCTTACTGAGCGAAATAATGGCACTAATTAAGCGCTCATCTTTTTGAACCGACCAGTCATTTAAAAAACTGCGATCTATTTTTAATTTATCAACAGGAAATCGATTGAGATAACTCAGTGAAGAATAGCCAGTACCAAAATCATCAATAGCCAATTTAACGCCTAACTCTCGCAAACTCCGCAATAGCTTGCCACCCATATCCCAATTTTTCATGAGCGTTGATTCCGTCAGTTCCAGCATAAGTTGCGCGGGATTAATACTGTGCTTGAGCAATAGAGATTGAACCAAATCCACAAAGTGCGCATTCTGAACATCTGTAGCGGTAATGTTCACATGCATGATAGGGTTGTGACCTTGCAGCTGCCAAATAGCCTGTTGTTGCATGGCGTGATCGAGCATCCATTCCGTTAATTGCGGCATGAGCCCCTGTTTTTCTACGGCATACATAAATTGATCTGGCGCAACAATACCGCGCTGGGGATGCAGCCAACGGACTAAAGCTTCAAAGCCCGTTAAGCGCATATCTGCAACATTAAAAATGGGTTGGTAATACGCCAACAGCTGATTTCGTTCCATGATGTGACGAACATCATTTTCTAACTTAAATTGATGCAGCAAGGTTTCCTGCACACAGGCATCAAAATAACAGACACGGTCATTTGCTTGTGTTTTTGCGTGAAATAGCGCGGTATCCGTATGCGCAATTAAATCCACCGCATTGCGACTATCTTGCGGCGCCAAGGCCACGCCTACACTAATACTTAGCCGCAAATTATCGTTATAAGACACTTTAATTTTTGCAATTGCATTAGCAATATTTTTAATAATGGTTTTTTGGTTGATCACACTCACCGGCGACACCAAGAGCACATAGAACTCGTCACCACTTTCACGGCTCAAAATATCTTCAAAATGCAGGCAGTGTGAAATTTCCCACGCGATTTGCTGCAGCATGCGATCTGCTTGGTAGTGCCCATAAACATCATTCACATGATGAAAATCATCAATATCAATTTTCACCAAACACAACTGAACCTTCTCATGCTCAGGCGCGAGTTTTTCATCAACAATACTGCGCAAATAACGCAAGTTAGGCAGTGCCGTTAATGGATCATATACATCACCTTTATTTGCCATACCGCCATGGCTCAGCGATGGATTACGCATCAAGCGGCTGCGTTTAACACGCGGCTCAACCGTCATAAGCAAGCGCCAAGGTTCAATGGGTTTGCTAATAAAGTCATCCCCGGCTAAACGCACGGCTGCCAGCTGCACATCAGTACGAGTATCCGATGACATAAACATCAGTGGTGTATAGGCAAATCGCTCGTGCTGACGAATGACCTTACCCAATTCCAAACCATTGCAATCTTCTAAGTGAATATCGAGCAAGATCATTTCCGGGTCTTCATTGATCAGAAAATCCAATCCTTCCCGTGCGGACGGCGCGCGAAATACTTTGTAACCTGCAAGCTCTAGCGTTTCACCATAGAGCTGCAATAAATTTTCATCATCATCGACTAATAAAATGCGGTAGGGATCGTTATTCTTTAGACCCACCAATTCACGCAGTGAGCGCACTAATGAAACTTTATCCAGCGGTTTAGAAAAGAAGTGAGAGCCGCCCGCCCGCGCGCACGCAAGTCGTGCATCAAAATCCTGATTAGACGAAATAAAAATTGCAGGGAGAGGTGGTAAGCGATTTTCGGTAATGGATTTGAAATATTCCACACCCGCTAAATTACCTTCAGGAAAAATTAAATCACATACCACTGCGAGTGGATTAGTGGCTGCAATAACATCACCTAATCTATTAATATCCTGCACTAC
>DAOORH010000236.1:0-5568 GCA_035389145.1 Cellvibrio sp. | reverse complement strand
ATCAATACAAAATTGAAAATATTCAACGCTATTTAAAAGGCTGTGCACTGAATTTCAAACCGCATGTGCAACAGCTGAATGAATTGAAAAGATAAATTCCCTTAAAAACTCTGTTCGCGTTAATTGTCGGTAGTAAGACAGTCTTGAAAAGAAGGGAGTGGATCCCCCCTTAGAAAAAGGGGGCTAGGGGGATTTAAAATGGTAAGTGCAGAGTTCAAATCTCCCCTAGCCCCTCTTTGCTAAAGAGGGGGACTTGGAGCACCGCTAGAATCACCAAGCGTTAACGCGAATAGAACCTAAAAATAATGAGGAATAATTATGCCAACCAAATCCAAAACCATCATCGCCTTAGCGCTACTAATACTATTTTCTTTGCAGGTGTCCGCCAAAGAATTCGACATCAAACACCTAGAACCCCTCAACTGGTGGGTAGGCATGCAGCACCCAGAACTGCAGTTGATGGTGCATGGCGAAAATATGTCTGCTTTAACGCCAGAGATTAATTACGCGGGCGTTACTTTGGTGGGTACTGAAAAAACCGATAATAAAAATTATCTATTTATTAATCTGCACATCGCAGAAACGACTAAGCCCGGAAAATTCACTATCGCCTTCAAGCAGGGCGATAAGCTCGTTACTAAAACAGATTATCGCTTGGAGGCGCGATCAAAAAATTCAGCTGCACGTAAAGGCTTTAATACCAGCGATGCAATTTATTTGCTTATGCCAGATCGTTTCGCCAATGGTAATCCCGCTAATGATTCCAAAGCGGATCAATTAGAAAAATTCAATCGCAGTATCAGCGGTGGTCGTCACGGTGGCGATTTAAAAGGCATGCAAGATCATTTGGATTATATTGCGAGCATGGGCTTTACCATGGTGTGGCCAACGCCGCTAATTGAAAATAATCAAGAGCATTATTCTTACCATGGCTACTCCGCAACGAACCATTACAAAATTGATAGCCGCTTTGGCACTAACGAAGATTTCAAACAATACGTTGCCGCCGCCAATAAAAAAGGCGTGGGCGTTATTCAAGATATAGTGCTTAACCACATAGGTTCAGGCCATTGGTGGATGGCCGATATGCCCGCGAAGGATTGGCTGAACTTTCCGAATAACTACACTGAAACAACGCACCGCCGTACCGCCATTCACGACCCGCATGCTGCACCAGAAGATGCAAAATTATTTAGCGATGGCTGGTTTGTAAAAACCATGCCCGATTTAAATCAACGTAATCCCTTGCTCGCTACTTATCTCATCCAAAATTCTGTGTGGTGGGTGGAATATGCCAATCTCTCGGGTATTCGTGAAGATACCTATTCTTATTCCGATAAAAACTTTCTCTCAGCATGGGGCAAGCATTTATTAGAGGAATATTCCAACTTCAATATAGTGGGCGAGGAGTGGACATCCAATCATGCGATTGTTGCCTCATGGCAAAAAGGCAAGAAGAACGATAACGGTTATGTGTCATATATTCCCAGCATGATGGATTTCCCTGTGCACGATGCTATGCGCATTGCGCTCAATGAAAGCGAAGGCTGGTCTACGGGTTTTATAAAACTCTATGAAACTATTGCCAATGATTTTATTTATGCCGACCCCACAAATATGGTGGTCTTCCCAGAGAACCACGACACCAGCCGAATTTATTCAGCCTTAGATGGTAATTTACATTTATATAAAAATGCTTTGGTGTTGAGTGCAACCACGCGCGGTATCCCACAATTTTTTTACGGCTCAGAAGTATTAGCGACTAGCCCGAAAGAACGCGATGACGGCGCAGTACGCAGCGATATGCCCGGCGGTTGGGCTGGCGATAAAATTAATGCCTTTACGGGTAAAGGTTTAAGCGCGCAGCAAAAAGACGTGCAAGATTTTGTAAAAACCTTATTGAATTGGCGCAAAACCAGCGAAGCCATTAAAACTGGCAAGCTCATGCATTATGTGCCAGAAAAATCCACCTACGTTTATTTCCGCTACACAGATTCAAAAACCGTCATGGTAGTGCTCAATAAAAATGCACAAGATTCGCAATTAGATTTAGCGCGCTATCAAGCCATGATTAAAGGAAAAACGAGCGGGAAAAATATTTTAACGGATGAGACGTTGGATCTGTCCAAAGGGCTGAACTTAAAAGCTATGACACCCATGGTGATAGAGCTGTAGTTCCGTCTGGCTACAAAGTCTAATTGGATACAATCATGAGTCAGCCTAACGCCCTTGGTTAATCGCCAAGGGCATTTTTCGTTGTGGGGTGCATCTTGGTTTAGGCGGATTCTCATGTACAAAAAATGCGGCTTTTCGAACATAACAGTACGCAAATCAACCAAACAGCTTGAAAAGTCCCAGTTTGGTACCTTTAGTACCCAAATTGGGACTTTTGTGAAATGCAAAAACTGAGTGAAGTTTTTGATCGGGATTCAAGTGCTGTATAAAAACACATGTATTTTTGTTGCTTTATGGGATTATGTTAGGGCATTATGTCCGCATTATGTCCCACCGGCGAATAGAAAATGAACAATACCCATCCGTTAGACTTATTGCGTGAAGCTCGAAATTTTTATAGTCAGAGCCATTTGGCTGCCTTATTAGGTGTTGATGTAAGGACTATTCGGCGTTGGGAGGTTAAGGAAAATGAGCCGCCACCTTATTTATCCGATGCTATAAGGCAACGCATACTTCCTCTAGTTACTACCAGCCCTGCCGGTGAATATCCGTTTACATTCATCGATTTATTTGCAGGTATTGGTGGCATAAGAATGGGATTTGAAGCATTAGGTGGACACTGCGTTTTTACTAGCGAGTGGAATACTTTTGCACAAAAAACATATCTTGCTAATTTTCCTGCCAGTGAGTCGCATATTCTGGCGGGCGATATAACTCAGATAGACGAATCTGATATTCCGGATCACGATGTACTTTTGGCTGGATTTCCGTGTCAGCCATTTAGTATTGCGGGTGTTTCAAAAAAAAATGCGCTTGGTAGACCGCATGGTTTTGAGTGTGCAACGCAAGGAACTTTGTTTTTTGATGTGGCTCGTATCATTGCTAAAAAGCAACCCAAAGCATTTTTATTGGAAAATGTTAAGAATTTGTTATCGCATGATAAAGGAAATACCTTTAGAGTAATTCTTGAAACTTTACGAGATGAGTTAGGCTACGAAGTTCATTATAAGGTTATTGACGGGCAGCGATTTACACCACAACATCGAGAGCGGATTATTATTGTTGGCTTTCGGGGGGAAACTAAATTTTCATGGGACGATCTTAAACTTCCCGTTTCAGGACCTAGGCTCTCGTCAATATTGCACCCACAAGATGGGAGTGAAATTATTGAGGAACCCTTCACATCAGGTGATAAAGGTAAAATTAATCCTAAATACACATTAACTGAAAATTTATGGAAGTACTTGCAGGCCTATAAAGAGAAGCATAGTGCTGCAGGTAATGGTTTTGGTTTTGGATTGGTTACTGGCGAGAGTGTTACACGAACTTTATCTGCGCGTTATTATAAAGATGGTTCGGAAATTCTTGTCTCTCAAGGTTCACGCAAGCGGCCGCGTAGGTTAACACCAAGAGAGTGCGCACGATTAATGGGCTATCCTGATACATTCAACATTCCTGTGAGCGATACGCAGGCATATCGCCAATTTGGAAATAGTGTTGTTGTGCCAGTTATATCTGCAGTGGCGGATATTATGAAGCCTCATGTACTTGCTCTTATAAAAGAGTCAAGCTCTTCTCAAAAAAAACGAATAGACAAATACGTTTAGTGGATTTTTAATTATTGATTGCATCTCGATTGAGGTTTTTTTGAATGGATGAAAAGGATGGTACATATGATTCTGAGGCGGCAAAGAATATTAGCCTTTCCGGTGTCCTTAAAATTTTTGGCGATCTGGATGTTGTAAAGGTCTATGTAAAAAAACTCGCTCCTAATGATAACAGCAAGAATCAACCATATTTTGGTGGGCACCTAACCGAATTACCATTTATTCCGACTGGTGATATTGAATCTTCAGCATCCTCCTCATTAAAAACTCAAGATCCAAAGAGAAAAATAAAATATCAGGCTTCTTTAGCGTTTAATTGGGTTGATCCTGTTGGTGCAATATATCCAGCCCCTGATGCTAAATTAATATACTACCCTCAGTATCCAGAGGTGAGGTTTTCTGGATTTCTACGCGGGTCAGCGGTTAAGGCAAGCAGATGGATGTCGCCTGATAAGCAAGGGCGGAGTGAAGGGCGCTGGCTTATTTTAGGGGTATCAAAGAACAAAAATATATATGCATATCTGGTAACTCCAGAATCTCATTTGTCCAATGAGCTTCTAAATACTGCGTTAATAAAAGTTAGCAGTGTTTTTGGAGAGGTTAATCTTAATTCAGCTGTTTCAATCATATCGACACGTGAGAAGCTTGTTAATAAATTGATGAGTATTCATGAGCTTGGTTGGATATCTAGTCGAAAGTTGAATGCCGATTTGAGTTGGTCGCCCTATACGGCACAAAATGGAGGTGGTTATACACTTGAGGCATTGCTCGATATTGTACCTAATGGATTTTCAGAACCGGATTATTTAGGTTGGGAGGTTAAACAATTTGGTGTTAGTCGTTTTCCTTCGGTAGGGGCAAAGCCTACAACCCTAATGACTCCTGAGCCTAACGGAGGCTTTTATGTTGAGAGGGGCGCTATAGAGTTTGTAAGAAATTATGGATATCGAGATAAGTCTGGCAAAGATGACAGATTTAATTTTGGTGGCAAGCACGTAATCAACAAGAAACATAATCTAACAGGGCTAACTTTAAATTTGATAGGGTTTGATCCAGAAAAATCCATCATTACTGATGCAGACGGAGCAGTAATACTCTCGGATGGCTCAGATAATATTGCTGCTAGTTGGAGTTTTGCAAAGCTTATGGATCATTGGAAGCGCAAGCATTCGCAAGCAGTTTATGTTCCGTCGATGTCAAGGAAAAATATAGATTTAGGATTGGTCGAGTATTGTTATGGTAATCGTATCGAGTTAGGGGAGGGCACAACATTTGAATTGATTTTGTCGGCAATGCAGTTGGGTTCTGTATTTTATGATCCCGGAATTAAGCTTGAAAATGCGTCGAGTCAAAGGCCAGCAATTAAGCGCAGGAGCCAGTTCAGGGTAAACCATAAAGAGCTACCTAATCTCTACAAAAAATACGAAATTATTTAAACTCTATCGTTTTTATGCGTGTGACTTATAGTCCGTGGATTCACTCCGTTCGTTTATAGATAATACATTTTTTAAATGAACGGAAGTGAAAAATAATGAGTTGCAAAATCTGTGAAACTCTCATCGGAACCTATGAAGAAGAATTTAAGGGTTTTTTGATTTTTATTGAATCAAATCCTGATCGCGTACGCGGTGGATTCGAATGGTCTGTTTGTAAAGATGAATGTGAATTTCATGCGGACTTAGCTTTTACAGTTGAGTCTGCAATTAAATATGCTAAAGAGGTTATCGAATCGCTTCTTAAGAATTAATAGTAAATTTATGTGGCGCAATGCTTCGCGATTGACGCC
>DAOORH010000235.1:0-5573 GCA_035389145.1 Cellvibrio sp. | reverse complement strand
GTTCATGTAACGTGGGTTAGAGAACAGGTTAGCTGTGCCCCACAACAATTTCACACCAGATTCTTTTTGCTTTTGCTTAGCGTATTCAACAATAGCCTGCAAACGCGCAGAGGTTTCTGCACGAGTGTTGCCTTCATCTACTAAATCGATATCGTGGAAGCAGTAATAAGGCGTACCAATTTTGGTGATAAATTCAAATGCTGCATCCATCTTGTCTTTCGCACGGCCAACTGCATCTGTATTGCTAGACCATGGGAAAATTTTGGTACCTGGACCAAAAGGATCGTGACCAGCGCCGTTAAACGTGTGCCAGTAAGCGGTAGCAAACTTGAAATGATCTTTCATAGTTTTGCCAGCAACAACACGATTTTCATCGTAGTATTTGAATGCTAATGGATTATCAGAATCCGCACCTTCAAATCCAATTTTACCAACGCCCGGGAAATATTCTTTACTACCAAGAACAATACTCATGATGTTTAACCTCGTTTTTTCTAGAAAATTAAATGTGAATTTTTAACTGGAAACTTTTAACACTTATTAAAGTTTTTTATTTATTACTTTATTTTTATTGCTTGGGTAGCAATGACACCCAATGTTGATAGGCATCTTGATACTGAGCCGAGAGGGCCTGCTGAGGTTCAACCATGCCCAGACGCGTTAAACCACCAAATGCCTCTTTGGCGGAAGCATAAAAACCACTGCCTATAGCCGCAGCACGCGCTGCACCTTCGGCACCATCAGTTTCATATAATTCAACCGCTGCTTGCGTAGTGTTGGCGAAAGCTTGAGTGAATACATCGCTCAAAAACATATTGCCCTTACCGGCACGAACCACATCGCAGCTACCGCCCAAAGATTTCAATACATCGAAGCCTTGGTTGAGGGAGAACACTATACCCTCTTGCGCTGCACGCACCATGTGGCCAAGACCATGACGGTTAAAATCAAGATTGCGCAATTGCGCGCCGATATTTTGATTTTGGAAAATACGCTCCGCACCGTTACCAAAAGGGTGAAACACCAAACCTTCGCTGCCTACGGCAACTTGTTCGGCAAGACCATTTAATAAAGGATATGAAGGTGTAGCGCCCGATTGACTCAGCGTTTGACGCAGCCAAGAGTACAAACGTCCACAACCATTTACACAAACAAGAACGCCATTGCGCTTTTGCTCATCGGTGTTAGTCACATGCAAGAACGTATTTACGCGCGATTCCACATCTGCTGCTGGCTTGTCGGTCACACCATAAATGACACCGGATGTACCCGCCGTTGCAGCCACCTCACCAGGTTCAAGAACGTTGAGACTAAAAGCATTGTTGGGCTGATCGCCACCGCGATAGCAAACCTTCACATTACTGCCTAAGCCTAAGGCTGCAGCCACATCGGCTTTCACTGTGCCTTGCACACCAAAACTTGGAACAATCGCTGGGATGACAGCTGCGTCAATTCCCCAATGTTCTAACAGTTCAGCTGCAACACGATTCTCTTTGAAATCCCACAAGGTGCCTTCAGATAAGCCTGAAGCCGTGGTAGTGATTTCGCCGGTTAATTTCATGGCGATGTAATCACCAGGCAACATCACTTTGTGAATTTTGTTAAAAATTTCTGGTTGATTCTGTTGCACCCAACGCAACTTGGCTGCAGTGAAGTTACCCGGTGAATTTAACAAATGGCCGAAACAATAATCGGTTCCTAGCTCAGCCAATGCAGCATTGCCGAGGGGAACTGCGCGGCTATCGCACCAAATAATAGATGGGCGCAGTACTTGCTGTTCAGCATCTACCACCACCAAACCGTGCATTTGGTAAGAGATGCCTATAGCTTGAATTTGTTTGCTATCAAACTTACCGCTGGCAAAAAGTTTAGCAGCGCCTTTCTGGATGCAGTCCCACCACATTTCAGGGTCTTGCTCAGCAAAGCCAACCTCTGGGCTCGCAATCGCCAGCTCGGTTTCCGGATAAGACAAAGCACCAAGACATTTGCCGGTTTTACCATCGAGTACAGATAATTTGGTGGAAGAACTTCCAACGTCAATACCAAGAAACAGCATAAGGAATCTCTATAAAGTGAAATAATGTAACCGTTATCTCCATTAGTCGCTAATCAACTGCAGAACTTATGGATACTTATTCTTGTGATGTGCACAGCATATCTTATTGTCTCAATGACCACAAGACAAATGTAAAGGCTTTAGCCCCTATATTTCTTATGGACAATTAGCCGATGATCGCTACAATGAGGCCTCGCGCCTAGGGTAATGGCGCATATCGCGCCATTTTTTACAAAACATTACGCAGCCATTTTAGAATAGCTGCATATCGCCAATTCGCTCAGGAATTCACAGTGTCTAATATCGCGACGCCAGCCCATAGCCATGTAGAACCCTTAAACCTCCCGCAGGATGTTATTAAGGCGCTCTCCATCGACAACTTGGTGTTCGGTCTTGATAACGACGAACTGAAAATTCTACTGGTGAAGCAGACCGACCCGATGCACCAAAGCAAGTGGGCATTGCCCGGTGGCTGGATTCGTTTTGACGAAAATCTACGTGATGCTGCCTACCGCCTTTTGGAAGAGCTAACTGGCGTTAAGCAACTCTATCTTGAACAACTCAAAACCTTCGGCCGTGTTGACCGCTTCCCCACCGAGCGTGTGGTAACTATTGCCTACTACGCCTTGGTAAGCGCCGAGCACTACTCTCTGGTGGCCGGCCAAAGCGCTGCTGACGTCAGCTGGCAAAGCATTAATGCACTCCCTGAATTAATTTACGACCACGCCGAAATAATTGCCCATGGCATGAAGTTTTTGCGTCACCAAGTGTGCCATCAACCTATCGGCTTCAATTTACTGCCGGAGAAATTCACCCTGCTCCAACTGCAAGCGCTCTATGAAGCAATTTTAGACACTAAGTTGGACAAACCCAATTTTCGTCGCAAAATCATGAAAATGAACTTGCTACGCCCCTGCAATGAGAAGCAGCAAGGTGTGCCTCATCGCGCCGCCAACCTCTACACCTTTGATGCTCAGGCGTATGAGCAGCTTTCCGAGTCGGGCTTCTCATTTGAGATTTAACTTTATTTACAACCTGCCCATATAGTCGCTCCAAGTATATTGGAGTAACATCCGCCTCCAATCGCCCCTTGTCGGGCGATACCATCAGCGTGTAAATATAATTTCAATAATAGGTACAACCATGAACCAATCAGTAAACGCCGGTCAGGCGAATATGTCGTTTGTGATCCTTATCAGTATTATCGCCACCATTGGCGGCTTTCTATTTGGGTTTGACAGTGGGGTTATCAACGGGACCTATGAGGGCCTCAATCAAACATTTAGCCTGACAACCGGCGAGTCCGTCAGATCCAATCTGTCCATTTATCTGGCCTTTGGCTCTGCCATTTTGGCAACCATCGGGCTCTATTTTGTACGCAAAGAATTAGCGATTATTGCGGCCATATTGTTCGTTTGGTTTATGTGGGAAGCAAGGGATGACAATTCCTTCCGTGTTGCCTCCATGCTGCTGGGTTGCGCATTCGGCGCCTTGATCGCAGGCCGCGCCGCTGACATGTTTGGTCGTTGGTGGGTACTGATGATCTCCGCCATTCTGTTCATCATTTCCGCGTGGGGTTCAGGTGTCGCCACAGGCTCTGTGGAATTTATTATTTACCGCGTGATTGGTGGCCTAGCCGTGGGCGCAGCCAGTATTATTTGCCCAGCTTATATCAGTGAAGTAACACCAGCACAGTACCGCGGTAAACTCAGCTCCATTCAACAAATTGCTATCATTTCCGGTCTATTCTTCGCATTCCTCAGCAACTATTTTCTGGCCGAATTTGCCGGAGGCTCTACGGCTATGTTCTGGATGGGCTATGAGACATGGCGCTGGATGTTCTGGATGGAGCTAATCCCAGCATTCATCTTCTTCTTCGCACTCTTTATGATTCCGGAAAGCCCACGCTATTTGGTTGCACAAGGCGCAGACGAGAAAGCGGCCAAAGTATTGGGTAATCTTTATGGCGCAGCCAATGCTCAAGCAAAAATCCTCGAAATCCGCAGCACACTTGAACAAGACCACAAACCCAGTTTCAGCGATATTGTAAATAAAACCACCATGCGCGCTAAACCCATAGTGATTATCGGCTTCAGCTTAGCGGTACTGCAGCAATTCGTGGGCATAAACGTTGTGTTCTACTACGGCGCAGTGCTTTGGCAAGCCGCAGGATTCTCTGAAAGTGATGCTCTTTTAACCAACGTTTTAGCAGGTGCACTCAGCATCGCCGCCTGTTTTATCACTTTCTTTTTGGTCGATAAAATTGGCCGCAAGCCGCTTCTGTGGTTCGGCTCCATAGGCATGGCGGTTACCTTGGCACTGGTAGCCTTCGCCTTCGCGGGCGCGCCAGTAGATGCTGCAGGCAAGCTTCAACTATCTGATTCCAAAGGCGTTCTTGCCTTGGTTGCAGCCAATCTTTATGTGATCTTTTTTAATATGTCTTGGGGCCCAGTAACTTGGATCATGCTGGGCGAAATGTTCCCCAACCAAATGCGCGGCTCTTCTTTAGCAGTCGCCGGTTTGGCGCAATGGGGTGCCAACTTCCTGATCACTTGGACCTTCCCGATTTTACTTGCCTCATCAATCGGCTTGGCTGGTGCTTATGGGATGTACACCTTCTTCTCTATCGTTTCAGTGTTCTTTGTTTTCAAGTACATAGAAGAAACAAAGGGTAAAGAGCTTGAGCAAATGAAAGGCTAGCTCTATCCCACTCCAAAAAACTAAAAAGCCGCAGCAATGCGGCTTTTTTTTGCCCAAGAAAAACAAACCACTGATCAAACCGCATAAATAAATCCTTACACTTCCCCTGAAGCAAGACGTATACAGGCGAATAAAGCTTATGGTGTAATTGACTACATCATCCCTAAATAAAAATAATGGAGTTAACATCAACATGCGTAATATCAAATTATATTCAACTTTAACATTCGGCCTGCTGCTTTCGGCTTGTGGCGGCGGTGGCGGTGGCTCGAGCACACCTCCCGTAACAAGCAGTTCAACCGCGGTCGTTAGCAGTAGCTCTTCATCCAGTGTGGCAAGTAGTTTATCTAGCTCAAGTGTTTCTTCAAGCAGCTCTAGCTCATCGAGCAGCGCTGTAAGCTCCAGCAGCAGCTCTGCCGTTGTAGTAAGTAGCTCTTCTATCGCCAGTTCGTCTGCATCAGAAACTGTTATCAATGTGGACATGACTAGCGGCTGGAGAGGTAACGGCGGAGGCAATTCAGGCGTGAATTACAACAATGACGGCGTAACCTTTACCGCCAGTGCAGACAATATTGGAGCCGTTTTTGATCTGTTAAAACCAATTCAACTCGAAAATGCAGTGGTTGAAATGGTGGTCAACGTCAGTAGCGAATTCAAAGGCAGTGGCGCAAACTTGCAGATATTGGCGCAAGTTAAAGAAACCTGGGTGGGTGAATTCAATTGCTGGAGCAATAACAACGAATTTGCCGCCGGTGTCGACGCCACCTTGACATGCGCGATCGAAGAAGCAGATAAGCGCTAACCAATCCGCAAATGA
>DAOORH010000234.1:0-5578 GCA_035389145.1 Cellvibrio sp. | reverse complement strand
AAACAACCGTTTCGCCATTCGGCACCAACACTTTAGTATTTATTTGATTAATGTCGATCGTCAGGCTGCCGGTTGCTGTTACCTCACCGATAGAATCCTTACTGATATTCAAATCCATAATCACATGGTTATCTGGCGTAATTTGAGGCGTGACCTCCAATTTTAATACCGCCTCTTTAAAGCCTGTACTTGTAGCTCCACTTGCAGAGCTTTCCAAGAAGGGAATTTGCTTCCCTGACTTAATCATTGCCATTTGTTTATCGCTAGTAACAACCTTTGGCTGAGAAACTATCTCTGCATAGCCCGCGTTCTCTAAGGCTGAAAGCTCTAGGTCCAAGAACCCATTATCGGTAAGAATACCGGCGGCGATACTACCTGCCGTGTCGCCAGCACCAAAATCGACAACTTTATCTACAGAGCGAGGAGTGCTAGCGCCAGCAACAGTTCCATTGACCAATGCATCATAGGGGCGCCCGAGCCCTTCAGTAGAGCCAGAAACTTGAACTAACCGACCGTCTGTTTTTCCATAAGTGATTCCACCCCATCGAACACCCAACTCACGACGGAAGTTAGAGTTGGCAATTACAAGACGAGCTTCAATCATTACTTGCCGAATAGGTATATCGATTTGATCGACTAGCTTCTTGAAGGCCTCAATACGATCGGCCGTGTCTGTAACTATGATTGAATTGGTGCGTTCATCTACGACAGCTTGCCCACGTTCAGAAAGTACGCTTCCGGTAGAACGACTTCCTGACCCACCCGCACGACCACCAAATAAAGAAAACATTTCTTTAGCGCTAGCATAACGGACGCGCAAATATTCAGTACGTAGCGGAGCCAATTCTTCTAACTGCTTTCTTGTTGATAACTCTTGGCGCTCTCTCTCAGCAATCTCTGCCGCAGGTGCAATCATCATCACATTGCCATCCACACGCTTATCGAGTCCTTTAGTTTTTAAAACTAAAGCCAACGCTTGATCCCAAGGCACATTTTCCAAGCGCAATGTTATGCGGCCTTGGACGGTATCACTGGCAACCAAATTTAGATCTGTAAAATCAGCGATAATCTGCAATATCGCTCTAACTTCTATATCTTGAAAATTAAATGACAATACTTCGCCACTAAATTCAAAGTCTTTTTTCTTATCTTTCTTTTCTTGCTCAGTAAGTGGCTTGACGCTCAACACATACTCGTTATCAGTTTGATATGCCATATAGTCAAACTCACCAACGGCAGATACATTTAACGTGGAGTTCGAGCCTTCCTGAGAGGCATTGACTATGGTTACCGGTGTAGCAAAATCAACAACATCCAGCCTACGGCGCAACTCCGCAGGCATAACAACGTTTGCAAATGATAATTTAACTCCAGCCCCCGTACTCACAAGATCGGCGCTAACATGGGCATCAGACAAGGTGACAACGACCCTGCCTTCCCCTGCCTGACCGCGGCGAAAGTCAATATTCGAGATGGCTGATTGACCAGATTTAACACTTGGCGTAGGTGCTTTTTTGTTTGCGATTGCAATTGATTTAGATTCAGTGAGTTTACTCGCAGTATTCACCCCGCGATTTGCCCCAACCTCAACCACAAAAGTGTTACCGTCTTTTCTTGTCGCGTAAGAAGTCAGCTCATTTAAATTTAAAATTAAACGTGTACGCCCTTCTGTCGTCAACAACATTGCACTTTGACCATTTTCAAAGGCAAGGGGGAATCTGCGCTCTTTCAGGTCGCTAATCACCTCAGGAAAATCCAAAACAATACGCGCAGGCTTTTCGATGGTATAACCCTTAGGGTCTGGTGGAGCATCAGAGAACTGAATTCTTACCTCGAAGCGCTCACCCGGAAGCTCAGCAGTACTGAACGCACTTATAGTGTTAGCCAAACTCAGTGGCGACAACAAGCAAAGTACCAATAAAATTATATTGCGCATATTTAACCCCAATAAGAACAGAACACGCATGACTGATTATTCCTTTGCCACTAACTTAATTATTCTGGGACGTTCAACCCAGCCATTTGAACCGTCAGCAATAATCTCCATTACCTCCAGTTGCGTTTTTTCTGCAGAAATGATTTTGCCGAAGCTTTTGCCTATATAGTTTCCAATTGTCACCGGAGTAACTTTACCTTGTCCATCATCGATTAGCGCCCAAAGCTTTCCTGACTTTGATAGAGTCCCCACCATAGTCAAACCCACTATATTGAAACCTTCCAGATATTCCTTTTCTCGAGTCAGATCTGGCTCCACGGTACGACCACCTTTGGTTTCCTTTTCTACAGGAGCAGGGCGCTCAAATGGACTGCGTAACGTCATAGCACTATAAGTAAAAGGTTGGTAAGGTTTAAAAGGAGGCAATGGATCAATTTGTCCCTGCGGTCTACGTTTTGTCTCGGCCATAAAATCTTGCAAGTCCTTTTGGTCCGATGAAGAACTACAAGCAGATAAAAACAACAACAGAACAGAAAGTTCAGCCAACAACAGGATAGGTTTCATAGTCACTTCTCCTGCGTTTTGTATTTATAAGTTTTGGCAGAAATTTGCATATTCAACAAACCACCACTTTTTTTTGTGATTGTATAATTATGCAAAGTCACAATACGCGGCATAGATGCAATACCGCTAATAAACCCCGCCATGTCGTGATACCCACCATCAACATTTATTCTGAAAGGCACTTCGATGTAAAACTCCGCAGCTCTTTCATTTTCCATAGTGGTCGCATTTATTGTTAACCCGCTTTCACGCCCTTTGGATCCAATATCGTCCAGCAAACCCGGCACCTGCGAATCACTCGGCAAGCGGCTCAATAATGATTTGAATGTCTTATCCATCTCATCCATTTGAGCCCTGTAAGCATCTAAGTTAGCCGCCTCAAAGCTTTTTGTTTCATAAGTTTTTCGTAGCGAAACTTCTTTCGTCTTTGCAGACTCCAACTCTTCATTCAAGTCACTAATTTTTAAGTAGTAGGTCAATGCAAAAATAACCAATACTAATAAAATTAAAACAAATATTTTAGCTGGCGCGGGCCATACACCCATTTTGTCAAAATCGACATTATTGGGATCAAAACTTTTGATTTGCTCTAAGGTGTCTTTAAAAGCCATATCTATTTACCTCCTTTTTTTGCTTTTTTTGGAGATCCATTTTTTTTACTAATTTCAGAGGCTTTTTGCGACTCTGAAACTAGCTCTTCATCTGGAGCAGAAGTTTTGACCGTCATTTTAAAAGACTGCGCCTGCTCACCTTCTCTAGGAACCGCAACTACAGAGGTTAGATTGGCATTAGCAAACCAATCTGACGCATCCAAGTTTCTCATCAGAGTTGCCACGCGATTATAAGATTCAGCAACGCCATGTAAACTCAAAGTACTACCCTGACTACTCAGCATGGTGATGTAAACGCCATCGGGAATCGAACGAACAAAGTTATCAAAATACCGCACTATTAACGGCCGAGTACCCTGTAAATCCTGAATAATTTTGATGCGCGCCAACAAGTTATCGCGCACCTTTTTAAGGTTGGCAATTTCTTTTACTTGCTTATCAAAGTTTGCAATTTCAGTTTCCAGCGTGTGGTTTCGCGCCTGTTGATTTTCAATCGATGATTCGACGCTAACAATCCACAAATACGCAAACAATCCTGACAACACAACAACTACACCAATAATGGCTAAAAACTGCTCTTTCTTTTCTTTGCGATAGGCTTCACGCCACGGCAATAAGTTAATCTTTGCCATTAGTCGAAACTCCTCATCGCAAGGCCAGTCACAATCATGAGCGATGGCGCGTCGTTAGCCAGAGATACTGCATTCACGCGCGAGGATACCGACATGCGCGCAAATGGGTTTGCTACCACAGTTTGTGTACCGAGTTTTTCTTCAATCAAATTAACCAGCCCCTCGAGTGAGGCGACACCACCTGCGAGAATAATGTAATCCACATCGTTGTATTGGCTGGCAGAGAAAAAGAATTGAAGTGAGCGAGTGACTTGTTGCACGACAGCTTCTTTAAAGGGTGCTAAGACCTCAGTATCATAATCGTCTGGCAAGCCACCTTGTTTCTTAGCAAGGCCAGCTTCTTCACGCGATAAACCATAGCGACGCTGAATTTCTTCGGTCAATTGTTTGCCGCCAAACAACTGTTCGCGGGTATAAACCGTTTTACCATCAACCAGCACACTCAGAGTGGTCATGGTGGCACCAATATCGATAATGGCTACGACCTGACCTTCCTGATCTTCCAACTGCTCTGAAATCAGTTCAAAGGCGCGCTCCATGCTATAGGCTTCGATATCAACTTTTTCAGGAATAAGTTCAGATAACTGCAATACGCCGGCGCGCATCTCAACGTTTTCACGACGACAGGCAGCCAACAACACTTCAACTTGTTCAGGATTGCGGGGGGATAGCCCCTGTACCTCAAAGTCGATTGCAACCTCCTCCAAGGGGAAGGGGATGTACTGGTCAGCTTCTAGAGAAATTTGGGTTTCCATAGCGTCATCGCTCAAACCTGCTGGCAGATCGATCAGCTTAGTGATCACCGCTGAACCCGCCACCGCGACGGCGGCATGCTTAAGCTTGGTTTTGGATTGCTTGACCATCGAGCGGATGACCTCAGCCACCGCTTCTTGGTCATTAATATTTTTCTCAACCACCGCATTGGGTGGCAAGGCTTTGACGGCATAGGTCTCCACTCGGTAGCGATCACCGTGACGAGTGAGTTCCAATAGTTTTACCGAGGTTGAACTGATATCCAACCCGATAACCGGTCTCGCTTTTTTTTCTAGGAAGCTTAAAATGCCCATTTTTCTATCTATATCCGTAACTTAGACGTTGTTTATGTTATAGCACTTTAACTTAAGCCTGCAACAAACAGATGAATATGTAAACAGTCAAAAAGCTCGTATAATGCCGGCCAATCGCTACAAATTCGCTAACCTATTAATTCCCTTAGAAAAAATGTTAAATAAAAAATCCGTATTCAGTATTGTTTTTTGGTTGTTACTTGCAGGCACAAGCGTTACCGCGGTTACATTCGCAGGGCTTTACCTGTACTTGAGCCCCAAGTTACCACCCGTCGATAGCCTTCGACAGGTTAAATTACAGACCCCGCTGAGAGTTTATTCAAGTGACGGGAAACTTATTGGTGAGTTTGGTGAACAGCGTCGCACCCCGTTGAAATATAACCAGATTCCGGCGCTTTATCTCAAGGCATTGTTGGCGGCAGAAGACGCCGAATTCTTCGAGCATCATGGCGTTTCTCTAAAAGGCATGTTGCGCGCAGCTTCACAAATATTAAAATCCGGCGAGATTCAGTCCGGCGGTAGCACACTTACACAGCAATTAGCGCGCGATTTCTTCTTAAGCCGCAAACAAGTTTTTTCACGAAAATTCAATGAAATCCTACTTTCGATACAAATTGAGCAAGAGTTCACAAAAGAAGAAATTTTAGAGCTCTTTAATAATAAGATGTTCTTCGGCAACCGCGCTTACGGCCTGCAAGCAGCCGCCCAGATCTACTACGGCAAAGATGTACAGGAATTAACCATAGCACAGAACGCCATGATCGTCGG
>DAOORH010000233.1:0-5614 GCA_035389145.1 Cellvibrio sp. | reverse complement strand
ACCGGGACTAAAAGCGTGAATTTAGCCTACGAGTGTGTTGATCCTTCTACATGTATTGGGCAAGTGTTGAGCATCAACGGCAGTGTTATTAAGGCAAACGCTAAGAATGCCAGCATCACTTATCTTTCACAGAATTTAGTCTTCGATAACACAGGCACTGCGAATATACCCATCAATTACAATGATGTCGGGCGTGTAACCCTTCACGGGCAATTGAGCTTACCTGCTACTGGTAATGACCCTGCGAAGGTTCTCCAGGGTAGTAGTAATAGTTTTGTAGTAAAGCCTTACACCTTGTTCGTGAGTCAAGCTTTGACGCCAACGGGTGGGAGTAATCCGGCTGCAACTAACGCTGCGGGTGTTGCCGCAGGCTTTGTGGCGGGAGGTAGCCCATTTCAAGTGAAAGTGGAGGCTCGTAAGTTTCCCGGCACCGCAAGTACAGATATCACCCCAAATTTTGGCAGGAAGATACGAGCGAAAGTAGCATTAAATTAACCGCAGCCAGCCTCGTGTACCCTACAAGCGGATCGCTAACAGCGCTAAGTGGCGGTTCCAGTTTTAGCGCCACTACGCCTACAGGTACATGGGTTAATACGGCTGTTATTTGGGATCAGGTAGGTAGCATAACAATCTTGCCTGAGCTGGCCGATAATGACTATTTGTCGGCAGGTGATCTGCAAGTTAAAACCCCGAGCGGTACCGTTGGTCGCTTTTACCCTGATCATTTCAGCTTGACCAGTTCAATTGTTACCAACAGTTGTGGCGCAACCTTCAGCTATATGGGGCATCCCGCTATCGGTTTGAACTACGAGCTTAAAGCTCAGAATGCCAGCGGAAATACCATGGTTAACTACAACGCTAATTACGGTACATTGCCAATCTCCACCTATGTTGCTGAAAACGCTAATAGCGGGAATGGCACCTTATTGAATTCTCGTTTTACAAGTGGAGCAGCATTAGCGGTTTCTGCTGGAAGCTTACAGATGACCAGCAACACCGCTATGTTTAGCAGGCAGGCGATAACTTTTGCGCCGGAAGTACCTTACTCAAGCTTGCAGTTGGGGTTGGATATTACGGACAGCTTTGATGGTCGTGGATTGCAAGGTAAAAATATGAATGCAACCACCACCGGCGTTTGCGGTGGTTTAAGTTGTACAGCGGTTTCACTCGGCGCGCCCCTTGATATTCGATATGGCCGTTTGCGTTTGGACGATGCATTTGGGCCAGAAACCTTTTCACTGAATGTTAATTTTGCAACCGAGTATTGGACTGGCAATTACTTTGCGGTTAATGCGAATGATTCATGTACACAAGTTCCTCGCGCGGCCATTAATTATCCCGCGGGGCCTATCTCTACAGATGCTAATCGCACTGTAAACTTGGCGGGCGGCGCAACAACAGGGACTTACATCAGCTTAAATCCAACTTATATAGGCTTTAACGCGGGTATAGCTGGCCAACAATTCACATCACCAAACGGCGGCACTGGAAAATTCATAGTTGGCGTAAATTTAACGGATCTGCCCTGGCTTCGTTTTGACTGGAATCAGGATGGTGATTACTCAGACCTCAGCTTACCGAATGCCACATTTGAGTTTGGCTCCTATCGCGGCAATGACCGTGTTATTTATTGGCGTGAGAGATTGCAGTAGCATTTATGTTGTTACGGCTCAACCGAGCTTAATAATTTGTTAAGCTCAGTTCTTTGTTTACTGATAAGAAGTTTGTTATGGAAATGACCATTACTACACCCAGCTTGCTGTTCCCAGCAATCTCGCTACTCTTGCTGGCTTATACCAACCGCTTTGTGGTTTTAACCAACGTGATCCGTCAGCTCAGTAACAGCAATGAAGAGAATGTCGCCCTGCAGGTGTTGGTTCGTCGCCAAATGGATAATTTGCGTTTACGTATTCAGGTGATTAGGCGCATGCAGGCATTTGGGGTTTTGTCTTTTGTCCTCTGTACTCTATCTATGTTTGCGCTCTTAATGCAGTGGTCAATTGCTGGTCAATTGCTGTTTGCCAATAGCCTTATTTTGCTGGTGATATCGCTGCTGTTTTCGTTTTATGAGGTCAATATTTCAACGGAAGCGATAAACATTGAGCTGGAGAAATTTGACGCGCGGGTAGGTGGCGTAGAAAAAACCAACGAGGAATAAGCAGGCTAGCTCTTCGTTGGTTTGATAGGATAGGTTCTAGTGGTGAACATCTTCACCAGGCGATTCTAAACGTACATCTACTGCGAGTTCATCGGCAATAATATCCAACTGCTCGTAGAGCTCGTCCATATCTACCGATTTAGGCACTTGAATCAAACCCGTCGCCTCAAACATAGGCTCGCCCGACCACGGCATGCTTGAACAAGCGGTTTCCAGCTCGCTCATGTTAATATGACGGCTGGCAAAGGCCTGTGCAATTTCAAACACAATACCGGGGCGATCACCACCTACCACGCTGAATTGAAATTCTTTACCGGTGGGTTTCATGGTTTCGGCAGCCGATTCCACCACAATCTTTAAGCCTTGATCGCCCAAATTACCCAAAGCTTCACGCAAAGCCGCTTCACTTTCGCGGTCAACCGCAACTTGGAGAATACCGGCAAATTTACCCGCTAAATGCGCCATACGGCTTTCCAGCCAGTTGCCTTGGTGTTGAGTAATGGTTTGCGCTAATAGCTCTACCACACCGGGTTTGTCATCGCTAATAATGGTTAAGACTAATTGTATTTGCACAGTGATTTCCTTTTATGATTGATGAGCAATGATGCTTTGCGTTGGTTTATTTAAGAGTAACTTTCTCTTTCCGGCCGAACAAGCAAAATATGAAGTAACCGATTTATGATTATCCCCTATAAACAGATTTCACCAGATGCCCTGCAAGGTTTGATCGAAGAATTTATTACTCGCGAAGGCACAGATTACGGCGAAATGGAATTTTCTCTCGCACAAAAAGTAAGCCAGGTTGAACGGCAATTGGCGCGTGGCGATATTGTGATTGTGTTTGATCCCGCTACCGAAAGTGTTTCTATTTTAACCAAGCATGATGCCAATATTATTGAGTCCAATAACGACTGAGACCATTAAGAACTGAGTTTTAAACTTGGCGAAATTATTAAACGCAAAAAGACTATTATACAGAGAGATTATGAATCATTTATTTTTGCACTGCCGTGCAGGTTTTGAAAAAGAGTGTGCCGCAGAAATTACCGATTTGGCGGGTGAGGTGGGCGTGTATGGTTACAGTAAAACCAAAGACAATTCTGCCTTTGTTGTATTTATTACCCATGAGCCCACTGGCGCTATGCAGCTGCAACAAGAGTTGCGCTTTCGCAAATTAATTTTCACGCGTCAATGGTTTGTGACCCAAGCACCTATTACCGATTTGCCGGTAACAGATCGTGTAACGCCCTTGCTCTCGGCTGCGCAGCAATTCCCCATCGCGCGTGAATTGTTATTGGAAACTGTGGATACCAACGACGGTAAAGAGTTATCCGGCCTGAGTAAAAAATTTACCGCGCCGTTCAGCACTGCCTTGCGCAAAAATCAATTGCTGAGTATTAAAAGCCCATGGCGTTTGCATTTGGTTTTTATCACGGGCACTGAAGCTTATTTAGGCGTGAGCTTGTACAGCAATAGTTCGCCTTGGCCGATGGGGATTGCGCGGTTGCGTTTACCCAAAGAAGCGCCTAGCCGCGCAACACTAAAGCTAGAAGAGGCATGGCATCATTTTATTCCTGCAGCAGATTGGGATACGCGCTTGGCATCCGGCATGCGTGCCGTAGATTTAGGTGCGGCACCTGGGGGGTGGACGTGGCAATTAGTGCAACGCGGTATGTATGTAGAGGCCGTTGATAATGGCCCTATGGATAAAAACTTATTAGAAACAGGGCAGGTACTGCACATACTTACCGATGGCTTTATGTATGAGCCTAAAAAGAAAGTAGATTGGTTGGTGTGCGATATTGTGGATAAACCCGCGCGCGTATCCAGCATGATTATTCAGTGGTTTGGTAAAGGTTATTGCCGTGAAGCGGTGTTTAATTTGAAACTGCCCATGAAACAGCGTTATCTGGAAGTAAAGAAGTGCGAGGAGAGAATTCTAAAAGAGCTAACCAAATTAGGGTTGGATGTGGATATTCAATTTAAGCAGCTTTATCACGATCGCGAAGAGGTCACAGGTCACCTGCGTGTTTTCAAATGAAACACGCGAGGCTAGTGATAAGCCGTTTTATCGGGTGCGGTGTGTTGCAAAACCCACTCAGTCAATTGCGCCCAATCTTCTATGAGCCTGCGTAATTGATTTAAATGCTCGGGGGGCATGTCATGCTTTTGCAAGGCTTGCTCTCCAATCTCCGTTAAGGCCGATACTATTTTACCAATAGTATGCGCAGAGAGGGCTTGGTAAATTTCAGCGTTAAAATACATCTCTCCGGTATGTGAACCCTGAATGCTTTCATAGGGCGCAACATGAATATGTGACAAGGTATTTTTAATCGCGTTTGCTAATCCTGGATTGTTATTACGCAATAATCTAAAGGTCAACTCTAGTGCATGGTGACTAAAAAAATCATTTGGCGTGTGTGTTTCAATTGGATTCCGAGACATCGAACGGTGTTCCCCGGTAGTGAGTAGTTAATCCATTAGTTTTAAATATCCTCAGCTAGAGTTTAGCAATAGAATGTTTTTTTGCCGTTTGTTTTTAGACGAAGTAATACTATGAATAGTGAAATTGAGAAAATTTTAGATACCAGCGGTTTATTGTGCCCAGAGCCGGTGATGATGTTGCACAAAGCTGTGCGAGATATCACAGATGGAGCAATTATTAAAGTGATAGCGACAGACCCATCGACAACGCGCGACATCCCCAAGTTCTGCCATTTTCTTGGACATGAATTATTGCAGCAGGACAGTGATGAGAAAACCTACACGTATATTATTAAAAAAAGTGGCGGATAAGGTTTATTTGTGCATGATTGGTTATATGTAAGTGCACGCAATAAGTTCATGGAAATGAATGTGCATGGTTTTCAGTGTCTTAAACGCTAAGAGAAAATGATTAGCATTTAGTTTGCGTAAAAAAATAGGAGTGACAAAGACTCTCACAATAGCAATTGTGGATTGAAAGACTAAAGCGCCTGATTAGCCTGCCGCTTTAGCGGTGGCAGGCTAATGCTTGCTAGACGTCGTCAACCAGCAATGAAATAGCTGCAAGGGCTTCTGGATCTTGCGCTTTTATCTTGTTGGCAATTTGATGCTGGAAAAAGTAACGAAAGTTGTCGTTAGTTTGCGCCGCATAAAGGCAATCATCGCCTGGTAGCACTGGGGTGCTAACCACTTTTGAGTGATCGGCCAACATACCGTAGATACTGCCGTCATGCAGCAAGCGCCAACTCACTACTTCAACCAACGACAAGTGCTTTTGCCCCGGAGTGGCCAGAACCGCGTGGGTTCCAATCATATCCGGCACCTCCTGAACAACGTCATCATCGTTTTCGCATTCCACTTCGTAATAATCGGCGGCGGTTTCCAGCTCGACGACTTTATGAATGGGCGCTTCGAAGAAAACGTCATCAATCCCCTGATCGTAATAACCCTCAAAGTGACCATTTAAGGGGT
>DAOORH010000232.1:0-5623 GCA_035389145.1 Cellvibrio sp. | reverse complement strand
GTTGAAAATATTTGGCGCTATGAAAAGCAGAATAAAAATGCAGAGCGAATCGCGAAGGAGGCGGGCGCACTACATGATCAATTTGTATTGCTGTTAGATGCTATGGATAATATTCAAAATTATTTGGGAAAATCGCAAGACGCCTACAACACCGCACGCAGCCGTTTGCAATCAGGGCGGGGCAGCTTGGTTAAGCGCGTGGATGATTTACGTAAGTTGGGCGCTAAAACCAAAAAACGAATTGATAGTAATTTGCTAGAGGATGAAAGCTTATCGGATTCTCTGTTGATTGAATCCATAGATGAAGATGTAAATGATTTGGATATTAATGAATGAGTTTTAAAATTCGTCCAATGATCGCTAGTGATTTAACTGCTGTTGAAGTTATCCAAGCGGAAGCTTATGCGGGATATTTTTTGGAGTCAGCAGATATTATTGCGCAGCGTTTTAACTTGAGCCCGACTACGGCATGGGTTGCTGAACAGAAAGGCGGCGTGTGCGCCTATTTGGTGGGTTACTGGTCAAATGTGGGCAAAATAAATCCGCTGGGTGCGCCTTTTGTTTTAGTTGAGAATGCCAATTGCTTGTATCTTCATGATTTGGCTTTGTTAAAAGTTACACAGGGCTTTGGTGTAGGACGGAAGTTGATTCAAGCTGCGACAGATTATGCGTTGCAAGAGGCCGCAGATGCTATTGCACTTTTGTCGGTACAAAATTCGAAAGCATTTTGGCAGGGATTTGGATTTAGTGAGTTTTCAGATTTAGGTGTGCAGCAACAGCAAAATCTGGAAACTTATTTAGATAGCAGTGTAGATAGTAGTGATACTGCATTTTATATGGTGAAGTTCCTTTAAATCGCATGCTCATCACACATTGGCTGTTAAGTATTACTTCGTTTTGTAATATAGACCTTCTCTGCCATACGCGTGTTTTGCTGATCGTAAAAGTCCTTTAGTGCCTGCATAGCTGCATCCGCATTTTTATAGGCTTTACTGGGATTTTGTTGGGTTAATAATAAAACTATAGCTCGCAATTTTCGTGGAATATGCCGCAACGCCCAGTAATTTTTCCAATTGAAAAAGCTTTCTTGCGGATAAGTTCCGCTCAATAGCTGGAACAAAATAACCCCTGCTGCATAAATATCTGCAGCTTTGGATTCGGTTGCGGATTCACTTGCATTTTTCATGCGATACCAATTATCTGAGTCGGAGTAACTGTGCGCAGGAAACCCGAAGTCAGTGACCTTAATAAAATTGTTTTCGGCGAAGAGAATGTTGCTTGGGCGCAAGTTACCATGAATAACGCCATGTGCATGTGCACAGCTCAATGCAGAATATATTTGTTGTGCCATTAATATCCACTGGCCAAGTGTAAGCGCCTGTGACAGCCGATCTTGTAAGTTGCCTGCAGATATGTATTCGCTAACCGTAATAAATACACGCTGATTTTTCCCTGTGCCAAAAATACGTGCAATATGCGGGTGCTGAACCTGAGTTAATTTGGTGTTGGCGACTTGCGCATTGCCAATGTGATCGACTTTTTGCTTTTTAATCACTAGAAATCGTTGATGTTTTGGGTCTTTCGCCAAATAGGTTGCGCCAAAAGGGTTTTCTTTTAGCACATCCAATACTTGGTAATTAACGGGAATGTCGCTTTGTGGGGAGTCATTACTCCAGTGATTGTTTCGGAGGTGTTTCCCTTGTGCAATTAGTAGCAGTTGTTGACGAATTGCATCTGCATTTTCTGGTCTTTTTTCTGGGGCGGGCTCTATGCACGAATTGATGAGTGGCTTTAGTTGCGCACTAAACTCGCATTTTTTATCTTGTATTGTTTCCATTGGAAAGCGGCCAAAGAATAATTGGTGCATGACTATGCCAAGGGAATAAATATCGCTTAAGTGCGAGGTTTTGGTGGCACTTTCAAGTTGCTCTGGCGCCATATAGGCACCTGTTCCCATAACCAACTTATCATCTTTGATAAGGTTGGGCCTTTCGTTTATCGCAAAATAGCCAGCAATTCCGAAATCAACAATACGCACATGACCATCGTAGTCCACCAGAATATTGCTGGGCTTTATATCGCGATGCACTATGCCGTTGCGATGGGCGTAGGCGAGAGCCTTGCAAATTTGGATGGCAATATCGAGTTTGCGGGTGATATTAATATCATTCCGCTTCAAAATGGCACTGAGTGAAATGGATTTTACATAGGGCATTACAAAGTAGGGGTGGCCTTGATTACTTGTACCTTGGTCAATCACTTGCACTATATTGGGATGATTAAGGCTGGCGATTAATTTTGATTCTTGCGCAAACTGTGCCTTGATTAGAGTATCATCAATGAGCGATGCGTCTAGCACTTTAATGGCGACCTGACGATCAAGGGATTCTTGCGTCGCCAAGTACACCGTAGCCATACCGCCTGTACCGAGTGTTGTTTTTAAGTGATAGCCAACAATTGTTTCCATGTCTAGGTTCTCTGCAATAATCTTAAATTGCTTTGATTATAGCTATGAATAACAAAGGAGCTAGAAAAAGGGACAATGCAAAATAGGAACTAGAAAATCAGCGCTTTTAACAAGCGCTGATTTCATTTGAATCATGTGAATAGAAGGAAAGGGAGAATAAAAAGAGCTGAAAAAATAAACCTTAAAGTAGGTTGGCAAAAAAACCTAGAGGATTTTTACTCTGTGCAACACTGACAATAAACGCAAATACAATTAAGGCAGATACCCATAGGATTCTTCTGACCTTTAATGCAGGGTGCTTGAAGGTTAAAATGCCCAGCGCTACATATACTACTAGTGCAACTAATTTAACGGCAAGCCACGGTTGATTCGCAGGATTAAAGTGCATAACAACGGCTAGTGCAATCCCAGAGCCAATCAAGAGTAAATTAACAATGTGCGGTGTAATTAAAAATGCGCGATGCTTGCTGACGCTAGAGTCACGCATCATTAAATAGCCGCGTATGAAAAATAATAAGAACGAGAGCGCGAGTGCGGTTAGGTGCGTGTGTTTTAAAATTGCGTCCATAAAAAATCCTAAGATTGAAGTGCTTTAGTGACTAGCGCAAGCATGTTGTTTGACAACGGAAGTTTAAGCGCAGCTGTGTGGCCTGCATCAGACATTTTGTTCCAGGTTTTTTGAATAATATCAATTAACTTGGCTTCATCATGCTTGATGGCAAAGTCTTCGAGATAAAATTCTAAAAATACCAAGCAAATAACATCTTCTAATGCCTGAACTTCGTCATCGCGTTTTAGGCTGCGTTTTAATAGCAAATCCTTCACTCGCTGAATAACACTTTCGTCGTAGCCATTGGCTTGCATAATTTCACCGGCAGTTTCGCCATGAAATACGGCCAAGTCTAAGCGCCATTTTTTATAACCTTGGCGATCCATTGGGTAATCACTGCGAGGGATTTTCCAGCGGCAAATATGTTGGCTGCGAGCGGCTAATTGCAGTTCTAAGGATGCTGACGGTAAAAATTGATGTAAATGCTCAGTCATGCGCTGGCTATAAATTAATTCTTTTGCAATGGGCTGGCCATTAACTATTTCAATATTAGGGTCTTGCGTGTTAGCAGCGTCGAATGCAGCCAGAGCTTTTTCAAGTTGACTCATTGTGCATCGCTACCATTGGCAATGTTACGTAGTGCTTCCATATCAACGATCGTAATTTCTTTTTTGTCGACAGCTATCAAGTTGCTCTTTTGCAAGCGAGTAAAAATTCGGCTAACAGTTTCAATGGTTAAGCCTAAGAAGTTACCGATATCTGTGCGTGACATAGGCAAAATAAAATCGATGGTGGAGAGGTTGCGGCGGCCATTGCGTGAGGAAATACTGAGCAATAAGGTCGCGATTCGTGCTTCTGCACTGCCTTTGCTCAAAAGTGTAATAACTTGTTGATCTTGGGTTATTTCACGGCTCATAAGCTGAAAGAAGTGGCGCTGCAACGTGGGTATTTGAAGGCTCAGTTCTTCAAGGCGATTAAATGGAATCTCACAGACTGATGAAGTTTCGAGTGCGATAACTGAATTTGTGTAGGTATTATCGGCGAGGCCATCCATACCCACGACCTCTCCCGGCAAATAGAATCCGGTGACTTGCTCATCCCCTTTATCGCTAATACTTACCGCTTTCACTGCACCTGAGCGAATTGCAAAAACCGAGTCAAAGGCGTCATTGGCACGGTAGAGGTACTCGCCTTTTTGCAGAGGTTTACTGCGTTGAACTATACTGTTTAGCCGATCTATATCTTCAACATGCAGACTAATGGGGAGGCAAATCGCGTTTAAGCGACAGTTGCCACAGCTGACGCGCTTATCGTGCGGGCAGTGAGTATCTTGAGTCTTTATAAATTGCATATTATTCATTGGCAAAACTCGCCGCTATTGTGAGGGTTAGGGATTACGGTGGGATTGTTGCAGCTTTAGGGCTGGTGGTAAATACTTGATTCTCATCAATCTATCGGTGTCTTGAGTCTATTGGGGCGCCAACGCAAATCAAAATAGTAAGTAATTAAATCTTTACTTACGAGAATAGGCGGCATATAGTTCCGTCGCTGGCCAAATTGCAGCGTGAACTTACCCCTAGGGCACCAGTTCACAATTATTTATGTTATGTCACATCCGTTGTTCTAGCAGTAAATCTATTAGTAACTCGATGCTTCTTCATAAGTAACACCGATCTGTCAGCACCACATTTTTATTTATTAAGATCATCGAGGTTTAAAATGGCTAGAAGCACTGGCACAGTAAAATGGTTCAACGAGTCAAAAGGTTTTGGTTTTATCGCTAGCGAAGCTGGCCAAGACGTTTTTGTTCACTACAGCGCTATCAGCGGTTCAGGTTTCAAAACCTTAGCTGAAGGTCAACGCGTAGAGTTTGACGTAAAGCCAGGCCAAAAAGGCCCACAAGCTGAAAACGTAACTGGTCTGTAATTCTTTACGGGTTCAGCTAGAAAAAAGCCGCACATGTTGCGGCTTTTTTTATGTCTGAATTTGGAAGAATGTGAGATATAAAAAAGCCCGCAATCAGCGGGCTTTTTTAGGCACTTAGATCGGATTTTTCTAGTAGATATAGGCAGCGCCTGCGCCTGCGGCAGAGTTGTCTGCCTTATCACCATTGATGCCTACTGCTTTACTTGCTTCTCTGTGTGCCCCAACCACTAGACTATCGCCACTGTCATCAAGCTTCAGGGCATGTCCAAATCTATCGAACGAGTTGTTGTTGGGGGCTTTAATGTAGCTCTTTTGTACCCAAGCTACTCCTGTACGTGTGAATACATAAGCTGCTCCGGAATTGTTAGATGAAGCATCAAGTTGGTCGCCATTGATACCTGTTGCTAAACTCGACTCAATCCAAGAGCCTGCAGCCAGTACATTACCATTTGCCGATAAGGAAACAACGCTACCAAATTGGTTGCCTGCCACTACGACAGCGGGTTTTATGTAGGCTTGCTGAGTCCAGGTTGCGTTAGATTGAGTGAATACAAAGATTGCTCCTGAGCCATAAGTCTCAACTTTTTTGGGATCATAGGTGCTGCCATCTGGATTTATACCTCCGGTCGACGTCCAGTCACCGGGCGTCCCCACGGCAAGCGTAGTACCATCTGCGGAAA
>DAOORH010000231.1:0-5647 GCA_035389145.1 Cellvibrio sp. | reverse complement strand
GCGGTTCCATTAGCTTTGCATTCCCTTTATGGAAACTATGGCAGCGCGCCAGTTTCTTAGTTCTGTTTTCCGTTGGAATTGAAATAGGCCAGCATTTTATGCCGCCGCGCACCTTTGATATTTTTGATATTGCAGCAAACTCTAGCGGTGTGATTTTAGGGCTGTTGTTAGTAGGATTATTGGCAAAAAATCTAAACTGGTTTCAGCAACTATTGCACGGGCAAATTGTCTTTATACAACCGAAGCAACCGGATTAAATACGCATGTATAAAATAGTTTTAGCTGTGTGCTGTTATTGCTTTGCGTTTTCTACCTGGGCGCAGACTTCAACTCCAACGCAAGCTTCTACTCAAACACAGGCTCGGCACACAAACAATACCCAGCAACTTATTTCAGCCGCGATTGAGCAAACTCACAGCCGCGTTCGCTATAACGGCACCTATTTTAAAATCGCTTACCCCAATGGCGATGTTCCCGCAGAATTTGGCGTATGTACCGATGTAGTAATACGCGCTTATCGCAAACTCAATATAGATTTACAGCAATTAGTGCACGAAGATATCCGAAAGTCTTTTGCGCTCTACCCTGCCAAACGCAACTGGGGGCAAACTAAACCCGACACTAATATCGATCATCGCCGCGTACCCAACCTGCAAAAATTTTTCACGCGCTATGGCACAGCCGTACCAGTAACTACAAACGGCGGCGACTATAAGCCCGGCGATTTAGTCACGTGGATGGTATCCGGTAATTTGCCGCATATTGGTATTGTGGTTGATAGAAAATCTGATGATGGCGAGCGCCCATTAATTGTTCACAATATTGGCGCCGGCCCGCAGTTGGAAGATATGCTTTTTGAATTTAAAATTACTGGCCACTATCGTTATGGCCTGTAACAATTATTTTTTAATATTGAACTGCTGATTCAAGAAATCTGTCGTTGCTTTAACGGTTGGCTCTAGCCAAGGATCAAACATCCAGAACGAATGCGGCGTGTCTGGCATTAACACAACCTGTGTGTTCACACCCAAAGGTTTTAGTTTTTCTATCATTTCCTCGCGGCCAACACTGAAGCGTGTTTGCGCACTGCCTATAAATAAAATGGGTGGCGTATTTTTTGAAGCGTGATTAATCGGTGAAGCCTCTTCCCACAATTCTGTTTTTTCAGCGTAGCGCCCGCCAAACCAAGCTCCGGCTGCCGATGGTTTTTTGTTAGGGTCATCTTCAAACTTCAGCGCGGTTTCAGTGGTGAAATCAGAAAGACCATCCACATTAATAATCGCTTGTACGGCACTTGAAACTTTGCTGCCTTGCATTTGCGGATCAAACTTTTCTTCGCCGTTTGTTACACCAACCAAACTCGCAATTTGCCCACCCGCTGAACCGCCCGCAATGGCGATGTATTTAGCATCTATCCCGTATTGATTGGCGTGAGTACGCACCCAGCGCACTGCAGCTTTCACATCATAAATTGCGGCGGGGTATTGCGCTTCTGGCGATAAGCGATAAGTAATCGTTGCCGCCGCATAGCCCTGCTCTGCCATACGGATAGCCATGGGCGTAAAATTTTCGCGATAGCCGTGTTTCCAACCGCCGTCATGCACAAACACAATCGCTGGCGTTAATTTTTTGCGTGCTGTTTTTGGTAAATACAAATCCAACTGCAAAGCGCGATTACCGTATTGCACGTAGGTGATATTTTTAATTTCTTTGACGGTAGCTGGCGCTTCCATGCTGGCGATATTTATAAAAGGATAATTGCCAATTAACTTCTGATAAGTTGTTTGCGCGTTGTAGGTGTTGGTTGGGTCAACCACCTGTGCAATAGTTTGCGTGGCGCATGCGCTCATGAAGACCGTAATCGCCACAAGAATATATTTGGTTTTATTTATGAATTGCATAGTGAAGCTCTCATTGAAAAGCGAAGCTCTTATCAAAAGATAAATGAGTACCACTGCCGGAAATACTTATTGTTTTAATAAATTAATAAGCAAAAGCTGGATCCCCGCTACGCGAGGATGACGACTCCCTATTTAATATGACTAGTTAAATTAAACAGAAAGTTCAAATTTTAATACGCACAAACCACAGAAAACAAAAAGGCCAGCAATGCTGACCTTTTCTGATACGAACTAAACCACTTAGATTACAGCAGCAAACGACGCAAATCGCCAATCACACCAGTCAAGTAAGTCATAAAGCGACCCGCATCCGCACCGTTCACTGCGCGGTGATCGTATGACAATGACAGAGGCAACATATTGCGTGGAATAAACTCTTTACCATTCCAAACAGGTTTCATTTGTGCACGTGATACACCCAAAATGCCCACTTCAGTAGGCGCACTAACCATTGGGGTAAAGCCGTTACCACCCATAGCGCCAAGACTAGAAATAGTGAAGCAACCGCCCTGCATCTCTGCTGGAGTCAACTTACCATCGCGCGCTTTTTTGGCGAGCACATTGATTTCGTCAGCCAGTTCGAACAAGCCTTTTTTATCAGCATTGCGAACAACCGGTACCAACAAACCATTTGGAGTGTCTACGGCGATACCAATGTGTACAAACTTTTTGTGAACAATGCTTTCACCGTCTTGATGTACAGATACATTAAAAGAAGGCTCTGCAACCAAAGCAGCAGCAACTGCTTTCACAATGAATGGCAAAGGAGTCAACCTACTACCGCGTTTCTCGGCTTCAGCTTTCATGCTGTTGCGGAACGCTTCCAGATCAGTAATGTCAGCGTCGTCAAATTGGGTAATGCGAGGAACATTCAACCAACTGCGGGTCATGGCATCGGCGGTGAGCTTTTTAATCTTGCTCATTTTCACGATTTCAACTTCACCGAACTTAGAGTAATCCACAACCGGTAAAGCAGGAATACCTGAGCCGCCACCAAGAGATGCACCAGATTGAGCAGCTTGAACTATAGGTTTTACGTAACTGCGCACATCATCTTTCATCAAGCGGCTGCGAGGGCCTGAGCCGCTTACCTTGCCGAGATCTACGCCCAATTGACGTGCAAGTTTACGCACGGCTGGGCCGGCGTATACATCGCCAGTTTGCACAACTTCTTCTACCGCAGCTGTTTTAAGCGCTGTGGTAGCAGCTACTGGAGCTGATTCAACTTTTGCAGGTGCTGGAGCTGCAGCCGGTGCAACGGCTGGCGCTGGAGCAGCAACTGCTCCGCCAGTACTGGCAACAACAGCAATAACGGAACCTTGAGAAATCTTATCACCAACTTTCACCGCGATGCTCAGAATTTTACCGGCAGTTTCTGCGGGAATCTCCATAGAGGCTTTATCGGTTTCCAATACGATTAAAGAATCACCTTGGGCAACGTCGTCGCCTACTTTTACGCTAATTTCGATAACTTCTACAGCTTCTGCACCACCAATATCCGGTACGGTCAAACTAACTTCTGCCCCAGCAGTTGATGAGGAGGTGGCAGCTGGTGCAGGTGCCGCTACAGGAGCAGGCGCTGCAGCGGCAGGCGCTGCAACAGGTGCCGGAGCAGCAGCTTCAGCAGCGCCCTCAGCTTCGACTTCAATCAGCACTGAACCCTCTGAAACTTTATCGCCCAGGTTCACTTTGATAGCAACAACTTTACCGCCCACACTCGCAGGGATTTCCATTGAAGCTTTGTCGGTTTCAAGCACAAGGATTGAATCGTTTTCCGCGATCACATCACCCACTTTTACCGAAATCTCGATAACTTCAACGCCTTCTGCGCCACCAATATCTGGAACTTTAATAGTTTGAATTGCCACTGTTTATCCTCGCTAAAAATTGCTTTTTATAGAAAGCATTTAATCAATTTAAATGTATTCAATGCACATGCGCCGCTCTGAATACAAGGCCGCCCTCCTTGTGGGAGGGCGGCTTGTTTTTAAACGCTCATTGGATCCGCTTTTGCGGGATCAATGCCAAATTTCTTAATCGCTTTAGCGACTACATCAGGCTTAATCTTGCCTTGATCCGCCAAGGATTTAAGGGCAGCGACTACGACGAAGTAACGGTTAACTTCGAAGAAGTGACGCAATTGTGAACGAGTGTCGCTACGGCCGAAACCTTCAGTACCCAACACAGTATAGGTGCCAGGAACATAAGCGCGCAGTTGCTCGGAGTAGGTTTTCAAGTTGTCGGTAGAGATGATAAATGGGCCATCACGTCCTTCCAACTGTTGCGTAATATATGGCTTACGCGCGGCAGAGGTTGGGTTCAACATGTTCCAGCGAGTTGCGCGCTGACCATCGCGGGTCAATTCGTTCACGCTGGTCACACTCCATACATCGGCTTCAACATCAAAGTCCTTACGCAGGATTTCAGCAGCAAAGCGCACTTCGCGCAGAATAGTACCCGCACCCATTAATTGCACACGGTTCTTGGCTTTGCCAGTCCCCTGCTCTAACAAATACATCCCTTTAATGATGCCTTCTTCAGAGCCAGCAGGCATTTCAGGGTGTTGGTAGTTTTCGTTCATCAAAGAGATGTAATAGAACATATTCTCTTTGTCTTGATACATGCGCTTAATACCGTCCTGAATGATCACGGCTAATTCGTAAGCATAAGTTGGATCATAAGTACGGCAGTTAGGAATGGTGTTTGCCATAACATGGCTATGGCCGTCCTGATGCTGCAAACCTTCACCGTTCAAGGTAGTACGGCCAGCGGTTGCGCCCATCAAGAAACCGCGCGCTTGCGAGTCACCTGCAGCCCACGCCAAGTCACCAATACGTTGGAAACCGAACATGGAGTAGTAAATGTAGAACGGAATCATAGGTACGCGATAATTGCTGTAAGCGGTTGCCGCTGCAATCCAAGACGCCATAGAACCGGCTTCGTTAATACCCTCTTCCAAAATCTGACCCGTGGACGATTCATGGTAGGACATCATTTGAGCAGCATCATGAGGGGTATATTTTTGACCTTCGGATGAGTAAATACCGACAGTTTTAAACATACCTTCCATACCGAAGGTACGGGCTTCATCAGGCACAATCGGAACAATTTGCTTGCCGATTTGCTTGTCTTTCACCAATGAGGAAAGGATACGCACAAAGCTCATGGTGGTAGAAATTTCACGCTCGCCAGTGCTCTTAAGCTGCGCAGCGAAAGCCTCTAACTCTGGCGCTATGACTGCATCAAAATCAGCTTTACGTGATGGCAAATAGCCTTTCAAGGTATTGCGGCGAGAGCGCATGTACTGCATCTCAGGGCTATCTTCTGCCGGACGGTAATATGGCAGAGACTCTAGATCTTCGTCTTTGATTGGCAGCTCGAAACGGTCGCGGAATTTCTTCAAGTCTTCCACTGCCAAAGACTTAGCAGAGTGAGTTTTATTGATCGCCTCACCCGATGAGCCCATGCCATAGCCTTTAACGGTTTGTGCAAGGATTACGGTAGGCTGGCCTTTGGTATGTACGGCATTGTGATAGGCGTTATACACCTTTTTAACATCGTGACCGCCGCGGGCGAGGTACAGAATATCTTGGTCGGTCATATCGCTAACAAGCTCTAACAGCTCTGGATACTTACCGAAGAAGTGTTCGCGGGTATATGCGCCACCGTTGGCTTTGTAGTTTTGCATTTCGCCATCGACAACTTCGTCCATGCGCTTTTGCAGCAAGCCAGTTTTATCTTTTTCA
>DAOORH010000230.1:0-5672 GCA_035389145.1 Cellvibrio sp. | reverse complement strand
CCACTGCGCGCTTAATTGCCTCTGTGTGCTCAAGTTCAAGCAGTACTTTTAAGTTGGTGAGTTGATGGCGTAAAGCTGCTTCAAATACTTGGCGAGTACCTGAGCCTCGCTCACGTAGAATCCAGCTTTCATTCGATAAATCGCTGAGTTTTAGTTTTTTGCGATGGGCAAGCGGGTGATCAGGTGCGGCGAAAATCACCAGTTCATCGTCCACCCAAGGAGTTATGTGTAAATCTGGATGATGGCTATCGCCTTCAATTAAGCCAAGGTCCAACTTGAAGTGAGCTACTTGCTCAACAATTACCGAGGTGTTTTGCACCGACAACTCCACTCGGCTGCCGGGGCTCTGTTGCATGTAGTTACCTATTAATAGGGTTGCTAAGTAATTGCCGATAGTGAGAGTGGCACCAATCCGCAATGAGCCTGCTCCAGTTTTTCCTTCCAGTAGTGATTCAAGTTCTTGTGCTCGATCCAAAAGCTCCATAGCTCTGGGCAAGAGTTCGCGCCCCTCAGTATTGAGCTGTAAGCGTTTGCCTTGGCGATCAAAGAGGCGGGTGTTGAACTGCTTTTCCAGTTCTGCCAGCGCCATGCTGGTCGCCGATTGGGTCATAGAGAGCGCTTCTGCTGCGCGCGAAACACTGCTTTCACGGCCTATGGCGACTAAAACTTCAATTTGACGAAGGCTAAATTTCATACAGGGTTCTCTTATTCTTAGCGCGTCATTCAGCTGTGTAAGTTTGTTTTAATATCAATATTAATGATTAACAATATAAGAATAATCAATTTTACAGATGATAATCAAGTCCATATAATGATCCCTAATTGATTAGGAGATACAAACATGAAAGTGTTGGTTGGAATTAAGCGCGTTGTGGATCACAACGTACGCGTGCGTGCAAAAGCCGATGGTAGCGGAGCGGATATCGCCAGCGCCAAAATGAGCATCAACCCCTTCGACGAAAATGCCGTTGAGGAGGCTGTGCGCCTTAAAGAAGCGGGTGTTGCGACAGAGGTTGTGGTAGTTACTACTGGCGCAGCCAACGCGCAAGATGTTCTGCGCCACGCTCTGGCCTTAGGTGCAGACCGCGCGATTCTGGTTGAAACAGCAGATCAATTAAGCTCTTTGGCAACAGCTAAAGTGCTGCGTGAAATTACCAAACGCGAAGCACCACAACTGGTGTTGATGGGTAAACAAGCCATTGACGATGATGCTGCTGAAGTAGGCCAAATGCTTGCCGCTCTGTTGAACCTAAGCCAAGCGACCTTTGCATCTTCAATTAAAATTGTTGACGGCAAAGCGGTGGTTACACGTGAGATTGATGGCGGCCAAGAAACACTAGAATTGAATTTGCCCTCAGTAATCACTGCAGATTTACGCTTGAATGATCCGCGTTATATCAAGCTCCCTAATTTAATGATGGCGAAGAAAAAGCCCTTAGAAACGATTGCTTTGGCAGATTTAGGTTTAACCACAGCAAGCAAAGTTGCGACTATCAATGTTGCAGAGCCGCCCGCGCGCGCGGCCGGAAAAATGCTCAACAGCGTTGAAGAATTGATTGAAATTTTGCAAGCAAACGTCCAAACACAACATTAAGGGTGGTCTAAATGTCTATTTTATTAATTGCCGAATTCGACCAACAAACCTTAAAAGCTGCCACTCGCTCAGCCATCACGGCTGCAACGCAATTGGGTGGCAATATTGATGTGTTGGTTATTGGTCACAGCGTTAACGCTATCGCGCAGCAAGTTGCAAAGGTACAAGGTGTTGCCCGTGTATTGATTGCGGATGATGTAGCCTACGCAAAACCACTCGCTGAAAATTTTGCGCCGATTGTACATGCTATAGCGGCGAACTACTCCCATGTGATTGCGGCGGCTACCAGCTTTGGCAAAAATTTATTGCCACGTGTTGCAGCATTGCTTGATGTGGATATGGTTTCCGAAGTCACCAAAATTATCGATGCATCCACCTATGTTCGCCCACTCTATGCGGGCAACTTAAATGCAACCGTGCAAACCAGCGAAACTATTAAGTTATTAACGGTTCGCCCAACCGGTTTTAGCGCTGCCAAAGACGGTGAGCAATCTGCGCCTATTGAATCAATCGTAACTGCTGGCGATAAAGCCTTGTCGCGTTTTGTCAGTGAAAATATTCAAGTTAGCGAGCGCCCAGAATTAGGTACTGCCAGCATCATCGTGACGGGTGGTCGCTCACTCGGCAGTGCAGAAAAATTTGATGCCCTTATGTCGCCCTTAGCAAATAAATTGAATGCGGCGATTGGTGCAACACGCGCTGCAGTCGACGCAGGTTTTGCGCCCAATGAATGGCAAGTAGGTCAAACCGGTACTGTAGTGGCGCCGGATATTTATATCGCCATTGGTGTTTCAGGTGCAGCACAACATATTGCCGGTATGAAAGAAAGTCGCATGATTATCGCCATCAACCAAGACCCGGATGCGCAAATTTTCCAATGGGCAGATTATGGTTTAGTGGCTGATTTATTCGATGCTGTCCCAGAAATTTCTGCATCGCTGTAATTTAAAACTTATTTAAGGTAAAGAGAAATGGCTGCTGTAGCGACCGAAAAAGTATTAAGTGTTCGTCACTGGAATGATTCACTGTTTAGTTTTACTACCACGCGTTCTGATTCATTGCGTTTTGAAAACGGTCAGTTCGTGATGATCGGTCTGGAAATTAATGGCCGCCCATTATTGCGCGCTTACAGTATTGCCAGTGCAAACTACGAAGAGGAGTTGGAGTTTTTCAGTATTAAAGTGCCAAACGGCCCCTTAACTTCACATTTGCAAAACCTACAAGTAGGTGATGATTTGTTAGTGGGTAAAAAGCCCACAGGCTCTTTGTTGATTGATGACTTAAAACCCGGTAAAAACTTATATTACCTAAGTACAGGCACTGGTCTTGCGCCGTTTCTAAGTTTAATTCGCGATCCATCTGTATACGAAAAATTTGAAAAAATTGTACTCTTTCATGGCGTTCGCACCGTTAGCGAGTTGGCGTACATGGATTACATCATGAACGAATTGCCACACAATGAATTTTTCGGCGAAGAAGTGCGTGAAAAATTAATTTATTACCCATCAGTAACCCGCGAACCTTTCCGCAATCAAGGCCGCTTAACCGATTTGGTTGAGAGCGGTAAATTGTTTGACGATATTGGTTTGCCTCCTTTTAACCCAGAAACCGACCGCGCCATGTTGTGCGGCAGCCCAGAGATGTTGAAAAGTACTTGTGAATTACTAGATGCCCGTGGCTTTAAAATCTCGCCGCGTATTGGAGAGCAAGGCGATTATGTGATTGAAAGAGCCTTTGTTGAGAAGTAGGTATTACGATTATCTTTATTGTGAAAAGGCGGATTGCGTAAGTAACCCGCCTTTTTTATGCCTGAGCAGTTAAAATAACCAGTGTTTTTATATATTCATGAATATTCAAAGATTCGAAAGGAACAGATTATGTTTAAAATAAATTTAGCTATTGTAATCGCTGCTCTATCAACTACTGCTTTGGCAGAAGAGAAAAAGTCGTGGGAAGTAGAGGTTGAATTGGGCGCTATTGCGACCTCAGGAAACACTCAGACCACGAGCTTGCACACTAGGCTAGATGTAAAGCAAAATCTTACCAAGTTTAAAAATGAATACATTATTAATTCATTATTTAAAGAAGATGAAATCACGCAAGATGACAATAGCAAAATAAAAGAGAAAACGGCAGATAAGTATTTACTATCCGCTAAGTCAGCATATCAACTGGCGAAATCCGACTCTGACAAGTCTTACCTGTTTGGTTTTTTGTCTTACACGCACGATAAATTTGGTGCTTATAGAACCTATGAGACTGCTGCCTTGGGTTATGGTGATTGGGTCTATTCAAATGAAACCGTGAATTGGTTTTTAGAAGCAGGTCCGGGTTATTTTAGCGGCGAAAGAGTGCTGGAAAGTGATGATCCAACAGCCCCTTATATTTATGAGCAAGAGCAGGGCGCATTATTACGCATGGCAACACAGCTTGAATGGAAGGTGACGCAAACGGCAGTGTTCAAACAAATTATTAGTGTTGAAGCAGGCTCAGATAATACGCGTAGTTTGAGTGAAACATCACTAGCAGCATCGATCAGCAATGCAATGCAAATGAAGTTTGCTTTCGCTATTGCCAGCGATAGTAAAGTTGCACTGGGCAAAGAAAAGACTGATACAACCACTTCAGCAACAATTGTGTATAAGTTCTAGTTGTGTTTTCACTGTAGAGAAATTTTTCTAGTTCTGCCACCTTTGTGGCTAACCCTCACTAGGGTTTTAACGCATAAAAAAAATGCCCGCAATTGAGGCGGGCATTTTTTTGATTTCACTAATTACTTTTAAAACTCGATCGTTCAATCTTTAAACGTATTGTTTAATGAATGAGGTTAAATTGAGCAATATAAACCAGTGCGCCAGCAAAATATCCTGCGCATGCTAGCAAACTGATTTTTTTCAGGTACCAAATGAAATCTATTTTTTCCAAGCCCATAGCCGCAACACCTGCCGCAGACCCAATAATCAAAATGGAACCGCCTGTGCCCGCGCAGTAAGCCATAAATTCCCACAAGAAACTGTCTGTTGGATACTGCTCAATGCTATACATACCCATAGAGGCAGCAACGAGAGGCACGTTGTCCACTACCGCACTGGCAATACCAATAAGCGTAACAATCACATCCAGACGACCTACAGTTTGGTTCAGCCACGTAGCCAACCCTGTTAATACATGCGAGTGCTCTAAGGTGGCAACAGCCAACAAAATGCCGATAAAAAACACAATTGAAGACATATCAATACGCGTTAATGCATGCACCAGGGTTAACTGATTTTTTTGATCGTCGCTTTTATTTTTGTGCATAAGATCTGCAACCAACCACAAAATTCCCAACCCAAATAAAATGCCCATAAATGGGGGTAAATGGGTCACAGTTTTAAAGACAGGCACCGCGATCAAAGCGCCTAACCCCAAGAAGAACACAACATTTCTCTCTGCCTCAGTGGTTACATCATTTTCGTCGCTAATATTCTCTTTCGGCGCTTCAACCATGCGCCCTCGTAACATGAAGCTCGTTATGAGTACGGGGATTAGCAAATTCACTACCGAGGGAAGGAATACGCCGGTAATAATATTGATTGGCGTAATTTGCCCACCAATCCACAACATGGTTGTAGTCACATCACCTATGGGAGACCAAGCGCCCCCCGCATTGGCTGCAATAACAATCATGCCTGCAAAAAGTAAGCGGTCCTCTCTTTTTGCCAACAACTTTCTCATCAGCGAAACCATAACAATGGTAGTGGTAAGGTTGTCGAGAATGGAGCTTAGAAAAAAAGTAACAATACTGACAATGATCATGAGCGATGTCAGTTTTGTGGTTTTTATTCTACTGGTTATAACTCGGAAACCATTGTGAGCATCGATTACTTCTACAATAGTCATCGCACCCATGAGGAAAAATACAATTTGGGCGGTGCTTACTAAGGTTTCAGAAAGCTCATGGGATAGGTTGTGCCCGCTACTGCCAAAGAGCGCATATATAGTCCATAGCAAACCAGCCCCCAAAAGAGCTGAAGCGGATTTATTAATTTTAAGCGGATGTTCAAGAGCGATTGCGGCGTAAGCCACGATAAAAATG